>NZ_ALCB01000034.1:0-8689 GCF_000282935.1 Actinomyces sp. ICM39 | reverse complement strand
GCCCAACGGGCGGCCCGCTTTCGTATACCCACTCCCCCGTACGCTTATACGCGCGGTCAGTACACCTACGCCAACCACTCCCCCAGGTTCCGGCACCAGGCGCACATAACGAGGGTTAAAGGACAAAACGTGTTGGTTTTGTGGTGATTTTTCGGCTTGTTGGTAGTCGAAAATTAACATTGACGGCGATTGTTTCATCGTGGGGGTACGAATACCCCCCACGCACCTGATGTGTGGGCGAACGCGTGGCCCGGTATGGACACTCAGGTTCAGGAGCGCAGTTCGCCGAGGCGTGCTAGCTGTCTGCACTCCCCTCCGCACACGTGGGCCCGACACCTCGCACGTTAACCCGATGACATGCACGTTGGCAGCGCCGCCCACGAGCACATCAAGGGGTTAACGCGCATAGTCAGCGGTTTGCGTGCGAAGTACATGCCAGGCCGGGCACTGTTGTGTCCAACAAGCAGACCGCCTGAGCCGCAACACCCCGTTGTCAACGTTTTTCACCGAGGTGGTCTGCGACGTGGGCGCCTCACCACCCAGAACCGCTACCTCATTACCGCGAACCGAGACCTCACCGCCACCAAACGGGGGGATTTGCACCATTAGAAGCGCGACACGCCGGCGACACGCCGAAGGGAGGCTCCTAATGCTGCAAAACCCCCACCATTACCCCTGGCGGCAGGCTTGTTCACGGGTGCAATGCCCCTCACCGGTGCAGAGCTGCACGGCGGCGTGCCAATAAACGCCGGTGAGGCGTCGCCAGCAATGACGGGGGACGTCACGGGCGGCCAGCTCCGAGACGACGCTTGTGACCGATGAGGTGTTACACCTGATCGGGAAGATTCAACCCCTTCTGATCGGGTGGAATCTTCCCTAACGGGTGGAATGCTCCCGATCAGGTGGAGTCCTCCCAAAGGGGCACATCCTGTCTGTGGCACAGCGGCGCGAGCGCGCTAGCCCAACGACACCGCCCACGCCGATGCCCGGGACCGAACCGCGACCAACACGTTATGACCTATAACCCACGTATAACCACTCCCCCGTACGCTTATACGCACGGTCAGCACACCTACGCCAACCACTCCCCCACGTTCCGGCACCAGGCGCACATAACGAAGCCCCGACCTCGTCAAACGAGGCCGGGGCAAACGCGATCGTTGAGCGCTTACTCGAGCTCGAAGGCGCCCGTGTAGAGCTGGTAGTACACGCCCTTCTGGGCAATCAGGTCGTCGTGACTACCTCGCTCGATGATACGGCCGTGGTCCAGGACCATAATCGCGTCCGAGTTGCGCACCGTCGAGAGGCGGTGGGCGATCACGAAGACCGTGCGCCCCTCCATGAGGTTGTCCATGCCCTGCTGCACGAGGGCCTCGGTACGAGTGTCGATCGAGGAGGTGGCCTCGTCGAGGATCATCGCCGGCGGGTCGGCCACGGCGGCGCGCGCAATCGACAGGAGCTGAGCCTGGCCCTGCGAAAGGTTCGAGCCGTTGCCGGTCAGCATCGTGTCGTAGCCTTCGGGCAGGCGCCGGATGAAGGAGTCCGCGTTGGCCAGCTTCGCAGCGGCAATGCACTCCTCGTCCGTGGCGTCCAGACGGCCGTAGCGGATGTTCTCCATGACCGTGCCCGTGAAGAGCTTGACGTCCTGCAGGACGACGCCGAGGGAGCGACGCAGATCCGGCTTGTGGATCTTGTTGATGTTGATGCCGTCGTAGCGGATCTTGCCGTCGGCGATGTCGTAGAAGCGGTTGATCAGGTTCGTGATCGTCGTCTTGCCGGCGCCCGTGGCACCCACGAAGGCGATCTTCTGTCCGGGCTTCGCCCACAGGGAGATGTCGTGCAGGATCTGCTTCTCGCCGTCGTAGGAGAAGTCCACGTCCTCCATGACCAGCTCGCCACGTAGGCGCGTGTAGGTGACGGTGCCGTCGGCCTTGTGGGGGTGGCGCCACGCCCAGATTCCCATGCGTTCCTCGGTCGGCTCGAGAGTGCCGTCGGGCAGTTCGCGCGCACGCACGAGGGTCACGTAGCCCTCGTCCTCCTCGGGCTCCTGGTCAATGAGAGCGAACACGCGACCCGCGCCCGCCATACCCAAGGCGATCATCGGGACCTGCATGGACATCTGGCCGATCGTCTGTGAGAAGTTACGGACCATGCCCAAGAAGGACACGACCACGCCAACCGTGACGACATCGACGCCAAAGAGGTGAATGTTCGGAGTCTGCTCCAGGATCATGACGCCGCCGACGATAGCGATGACCACGTACATGATGTTGCCGATGTTGCCCAGGGCAGGCATCAGCACATTGCCGTAGATGTTCGCCTTCTCCGAGGAGTCGAAGAGCTTCTGGTTGTACTCGACGAACTCGTCCTTGGCGTCCTGCTCGTGGTTGAAGACCTGGATGACCTTCTGGCCATCCATCATCTCTTCGATGAAGCCTTCTTCGTCGGCGAGAGCAGCCTGCTGAGCCTTCATGAAGCGGCCCGACAGCCCGCCGAGCTTCCCGGTCAGGAAGGCCATGAGAGCGCCCACGATGAGGACAACGAGGAAGAGCCACACGGAGTAGTAGAGCATCGTGCCGATCAGGACGATGATCGTCAGGCCCGACTGGATGAGCGTCGGGATGGACTGGCCGATCAGCTGACGGATCGCGTCCGTGTCGTTGGTGAAGGTCGACATGATCGCGCCGTGCGGGTGCGTATCGAAGAATCGCAGGGGCAGGCGCTCCATGGAGTCGAACATGTCGTCGCGCATGTGCTTGAGCGTCCCCTGCGTCACGATCGCCATGGCGCGGGTGTAGATGAAGCTACCGATAACGCCGGCACTGAAGATGACGCCCATCGTGACGACGAGGCGCACCAGGGTGGCGCGCACCGCGTCGAAGCCGCTCTCCAGGCCCGGGGTCACGACGTTGTCGACGATCTGCTGCATGAAGATCGAGCCGACGGCCGAGGCCACCGCGGACGTAATGATGCACACGACGGTCAGGCTGATGCGCACCGGGTAGTGGCGGAACACGTAGGCCATGAGGCGGCCGAAGGGACGCTCGATACCCTCGAGCTTCTCCGACTCCTCCACGCGGGACTTATCCGCACGTGCCATGTCAAGCCACCTCGCTTTCGCTCGCGGCGTTCTGGGAATCGTAGATCTCTCTGTACTCCCCGCCCGCTGCCATCAGCTCCTCGTGGGTGCCCCGTTCCTTGATACGACCGTCGTCCAAGACGATGATCTGGTCGGCGTGGCTCACCGAGGAGAGGCGCTGGGCGATGATGATCGTCGTCGTGCCCGGGATTTCGCTCTCGAAGGCATGACGAATGAGCGAATCGGTCTTCGTGTCCACGGCGGAGGTGGAGTCGTCGAGGATGAGGATCTTCGGGTTCTTCAGCAGGGCGCGGGCGATGCACAGGCGCTGCTTCTGGCCGCCCGACACGTTGGTGCCGCCGCGGGAGATGACGTAGTCGTAGCCGCCGGGCAGCTGCTGGATGAACTCGTCGGCCTGCGCGAGCTTGCACGCATGCTCGATCTGTTCGTCGGTGGCGTCCGGGTTGCCCCAGCGCATGTTGTCTTTGATCGTGCCGGAGAACAGAACGTTCTTCTGCAGGACGACGGAGACCGTGTCACGCAACGCGCTCAGGTCATAGTCGCGCACGTCGCGCCCGCCAACCTTCACGGACCCCTCAGAGACGTCGTAGAGGCGGCAGATCAGCTGGATGAGCGAGGTCTTGGACGAGCCGGTGCCACCCACGATGCCGAGCGTAGAGCCGGACTCGATGCGCAGGTCGATGTCGGACAGCGCGTTCTCTTCGGCGCTCGCCGAATACTTGAAGGACACACCTTCGAAGACCACGGAGCCGTCCGGGACCTCGGTGGCGCCGTTGGCCGGGGAGGTGAGCGACGGTTCGTGGTTGAGGACCTCGGCGATACGGTGCGCGGACTCTGCGGCCATCGTCGTCATGACGAAGATGAAGGCGAGCATCAGCATGTGTGTCAGAATCTGGATGCCGTAGGTGATGAGGGCGGTCAGTCCGCCCTTCGTCAGCTCGGTCGCTCCCGAGTTGATGATGATCGAAGCGCCAACATAGTCGACGGCGACGATCGCGGCGAAGATGAAGAACATCATGACGGGGCTGTTGAGCGCAATGAGTTTCTCGGCGTTCGTGAAGTCTTTGCGTACGTCCTGCGAGGCGGCGCGGAACTTTGTGGTCTCGTGCTCCTCGGTGACGAAAGACTTGACCACGCGGATCGCTGCGACATTCTCCTGCACGGAGTTGTTCAGGGCGTCGTACTTCTTGAAGATGCGGCGGAAGATCGGGAAGGCGATGAGCACGATGGCTGCCAGGATGATGGCGAGAACCGGCACCATCCCGAGGAAGATGAGGGCCATCTGGACGTTGATGCGCCATGCCATCACGATGGAGAAGACGATCATGAGGGGCACGCGCACCGCGATACGAATGAGCATGCCGAAGGCGTTCTGAACGTTCGTGACGTCCGTCGTCATGCGCGTGACCAGCGAGGACGTGGAGAAGCGATCGATGTCCGCGAACGAGAAGTCCTGCACCTTGAAGAAGAGGTCCTGACGCAGGTTCTTCGCCAGGCCGACCGACGCGGTCGCCGCAAAACGCGCGGAGAGAATACCGCAGGCGAGCGACGCGAAGGCCAGTCCCGTGAGGATGAGGCCCAGGCGCATGACGGGACTCAGGGAGACCCCGTCGAGCGCGTCCACCAGCGTGACCATTGTCAGCGGGATCAGGCACTCGAGGATCACCTCCCCGATGATGAACAGCGGGGTCAGGATCGCGGGTTTCTTGAACTCGCGCAGACTCCCCACCAACGTTCGAATCGTCTTCATGTATCTCCTCTTCGTTCCCTACGGCATCTCATAGACGAGGCCGGGGCGCGCATTCAGCGCCCGTGCAGCCTGCAGATGGTGATAAGTGCTTTTTCGATGGCGCGTTGCGGGTCGCGCGACGCGCCCTTTGTTTCGGCATCAGCCGTGGCGATGGCAGCGAAGGCACCTGCCAGCGAGGAGTCGGACCAGCCGCGCAGTTCCCGCCGGGCGCGGTCCACCTGCCAGGGAGCCATCTTGAGGGCGGATGCGGATCCGCCGATCGAGACCTTCGCCATGGCGCGGAACTTCATGGCCAAGGCGGTGACGAGCAGCTGGGGGGCGATGCCGGTTGCGAAGGCGTGGCGTGCGAGCGTCAGGGCCTTCGCGGAATTGCCCGCGACGGCCGCGTCCGCGACGTCGTAGCCCGTGGCCTCGACGCGGCCAGCCTGGTAGCGTCGCACGTCCTCCAGGGTGATGCGCCCACTGACGTCGGAGAGCAGCTGGGCCAGGGCGCCAGCCATCGAACGCGGGTCGTTACCCAGCGCATCGACGAGGGCCTGCTGGGCCTCGGTGTCCATCTGGCGGCGTGCGGTGCGCACGTCGGAGGCGATGAGTGCCAGCTTGTCGCGGTCGTTCTTAAGCGGTTCGGCGGGGACGACGGGCCATTTGGCTTTGGTGATCGTGTCGATAACCTTCTTGCCGCGGGCGTTACCCCCGGGGTGTGCCAGGAACATCCACACGTCGGGGGCAGGCGAAGCCGAGTATGCGATGAGGTCGTTCGCGAGGGCGTCGCTCATCGTTTCCAGGTCCCGGATGATGACCATGCGGGATTCACCGAAGAGCGAGGGCGAGGCGATGACGTCGAGCTGCCCGGCCTGGTAGGTGGCCGCGTTGATGTCGGTGCGCTCGAGGTTGGGGTCGGCCTCGTGGGCGAGGGCGCGCAGCTGGTCGAGGGCACGGTCGACGAGAAGGCCCTCGGGGCCTTTGATCAACACGATGGGTGCCAGCGTGATCTGGGCTGGCGCCGCCGGGCGCGAACCGCGTGCTGCCACGTCTTCCTGCCTTTCCGCTGAAACGGTAACTGTCTAAGTCTGCCACCGAGCGAGCTCATTTGCGTCCGTCTTGGCCGTGGGCGGACACTAGTCGTGGCAGGTGTCACGAGACCTTGACGATGCGCCCGCAGTAGGTGTCTGCCCCACTCATGGCCCTTGCTCATCGACGCTCGGGGCTCCCCATCTCTTCCATGCCCTCCACACGATCCATCCGCCGCCACAGCAGGCGTACACGCCCAGGACTGTCGAGGATCCACCGGGTACGTGCACCCCGTTTCCGGGCAGGGCGGCACACACGCGCGCTGCCCCCGCGATCCAGGCGGTCGCCCACGAAGCAACGACAGCGCATGCCGAGGCGGCGCGAATACTCAGCGGGGAGACGAGCGCGCCCGCGAGCCCCGCGACGGTCGCAACCGGAACGGCGGGCTCGGCCATGACGTTGGCGGCGATTCCCCACACCGGCACGTTCCCAGACAGTGAGACGATGATCGGCGCGGTCGCCAGCTCCGCGAAGGCGGGCACACACACCATCTCCGCCAGCCAACGCAGCGCTTTCCCGACGCCCGTGTCTCCTCGGATTCGTCGGAGGCACCGCCGCACCAGCGCCGCCGAGGGGCCGACGACCGCGAGCGCGGCAAGCGCCGACAGGGCGAATCCGTAGGAGCGGGAGGCCCAGGGGTCGATGAGGAGGGTGGCGATGACGACGCCGCAGAGGGCGGCGATGGATTGGCCCTCGCGTCCGAGGATGAGCCCGAGGGTGGCGACGGCTGCGACGCAGACGGAGCGCACGACGGAGGGGTCTGGTCCGACGAGGATGAGGATTGTGCCCAGGACGAGGATGGTGGCCCCGAGGCGTAGGGGTTTTCGCGCGGGGACGATGAGGGTGACGGTGGCGAGGACGATGACGATGTGGGATCCGGAGACGGCGGTGAGGTGGGTGAGCGAGGTTTTCTTCATCGCGTCGGACAGGTCTGCGGGCATTGCGCGGTCGTCTCCGATCGCCATGCCGGGGACGAGGGAGCGTGCGTCCCTGGGCAGAGGTGCGCAGGCGTGGGCGAAGGCCCGGTGGGTGGAGCGCATCCAGGCGGACAGACCCCCGGGCCTCTCGATGAGCTGGGCACGCCTGACTCGTATCGTGCCCACCGATGGCGCGTCGGCGGCAAAGGTCGCGTCGAGGCTTCCCCAGACCTCGTAGACGTCGCCGCGCGCGGCATCCTGCCACCCGGGCGCGCGCACGAGCGCGGTGGCGTTCGAGGGTTGCCACTCCTCCCCCACGGAGACGGCCTCGATGCGCGCGCGGGCGCTGCGTGTCGCGGAGAATCCGGACGAGGGCGGGGCCGGGTCGGCTTGGAGGACGAGGCGCGCATGGATGGGGCCGGAGTCGCGGCGGGCGGGGTCGGCGTCGTAGTGACTGCGGGCAGCGGATCCGACCGCGAGCGCGCAGGCCACGCACGCGAGCAGGAGCGCGAGGCCGAGGCGAGCGGACCGGGGCGGGGTGAGGGCGTGCCTGGGTGTCTTCCGGCCTCGTTGTGAGCGCGCGTAGGAGGTGGCGCATCCGAGTGCAACGAGGGCGCACACTCCGATCCATGCCCATGGAGCATAGTGGTCCGTCGCCCACCAGGTGGCGGCCCAGGTGGCGGCGGCTGCGGGCGCGAGGCGCAGGTCGATCATGCGGGGAGCGCATTGGGCGTCACTCATCAGCACACACCCGGCCGGATCTTCTCAATGAGGGACGGGCCGATTCCGGGCACATCGTCGAGTTCCTCGACGGTGGACAGGCGAGGGTGGGTGGCCCGGTAAGAGATGATGCGTGTGGCGAGTGCCGGGCCGATGCCGGGCAGGGTCTGGAGCTCGGCCTCGGTCGCGGTGGCCAGTCGGATGCACGTCCCCGCGGGGGTGCCCGCCTCGGAGGCTGCTGGTGGCGATTCCCCAACGACGCCGACCCGGATCTGTTCCCCGTCGACGAGGAGTCGGGCGAGGTTGATTGATTCCAGGTCGGCCTCAGGCGTTGCGCCTCCGGCTGCCGTGATGGCGTCGATGACTCGGGAGGAAGCCGGAAGGGTGAGTACTCCCGGGGATGCGACGGCGCCGGAGACGTAGACGACGACATCGTCGGTGCGCTCCCCTGCTGATGCGGGTGCGGATGGGGACGGGCCTGTCGCGACTGCCGTGGCCTCGCTCTCTTCTCGCTCGGAGGAGGATTGGGCGAGGGCTTGGGAGTGCTCGCGTGCCGCTGCGTGCCTCCACACACCCACGGCCGCGATCAGGATGACCACGATGATCAGTGCGGCCACGGTCGTTCCTCCGGGGAGAAGGCGGGCGACGCTCGGCTCGGCGGGTTCGTCGTCCTCAGTGAGGGCGCTGTCGTACACGGCTTTCGTCAGCGCCGCCATGCGCCGACGAGCCAACCATCGTGACACGTTCATGCCCGCACGCTAACCCCGGCGAACGCCAGGAGCACACACGAAAACGAACCCCTGTGGATAACTGCGGTGCGCGCGCAGGGGTTGTGGACGAATCCCACACCCGAGCCACCCCGCATAACTCGCATGGGACCACGGTGCCAAGGGATACTGTTCCGGTAACGTCGAAGTACAGTGGCGCACCACGCCCAGAGCCGAAAGGCCACACCATGAGCGAGAACATCGAGGACCTCAAGGCACAGCTCGCCGCGGCGGAAGCAGCCGCGAAGGCCGCAGAGGCCGAGGCCGCCCGCGCGAAGGCGGAGGCCCTTCGCCTCCAGCTCGAAGCAGCAGGCACCCCGGCCGCAGACGCACCTGCCGCCACCGCCGAGGCCGAGACCGCGCA
>NZ_ALCB01000033.1:0-25079 GCF_000282935.1 Actinomyces sp. ICM39 | reverse complement strand
CCACCGGCGCACACAGCGGCCGGGGCCTCCGGCGCCCGGAACACCCGTGGAGCCACAAGCACCCACACGAAACGAGGCCGCGACCGGTTTCCCGGCCGCGGCCTCGCCGCGCTCAATCAGCGCTACTCAGCAGAGCAAGCGCCAGCAATCAGGCGGTCATGTCCACGTGATCCTCGACCGCGGCGCGGCCAGCCTCGAGGCGGGCGACGGGGACTCGGAACGGGGAGCAGGACACGTAGTCGACACCCACGTTGTGGAAGAAGTGGATCGACTGCGGGTCGCCACCGTGCTCGCCACACACGCCGAGCTTGATGTTCGGCTTGGTGGAGCGGGCGCGGCGCACGCCCTCGGAGACCAGGGTGCCCACGCCGTGGACGTCGATGGACTCGAAGGGGGAGACGCCGAAGATGCCGGCCTCGATGTACTGCGGGAAGAACACGCCCTCGACGTCGTCGCGCGAGAAGCCCCACACGGTCTGCGTCAGGTCGTTGGTGCCGAAGGAGAAGAAGTCGGCTTCCTCGGCGAGGTCCTCGGCGGTCATGGCGGCGCGCGGCAGCTCGATCATGGCGCCGATGGACACGCCGGACAGGTCCACGCCGTGGGCGGCGGCGACGGAGGCGATGATGCCTTCGCCTTCCTCGCGCACGAGCTGGAGCTCACGCACGGAGCCGACGAGCGGGACCATGATCTCGGGACGCGGGTTGAGGCCGCGGGCCACGAGCTCGGCGGCTGCCTCGCACAGGGCGCGCATCTGCAGGGCGAACAGGCCGGGCAGGTAGATGCCCAGGCGCACGCCGCGCAGGCCCAGCATGGGGTTCTGCTCGTGCATGCGACGGACCTCGACGAGCATGGCCTCGTCGGCGGGGTCGAGGGTACCGGTGGCCTTGCCGACGGCGACCTTCGTCTCCAGCTCGATGAGGGCGGGCATGAACTCGTGGAGCGGCGGGTCGATGAGGCGCACGGTCATGGCCTTGCCGTCCATGACCTCGAGCATCTCGAGGAAGTCCTGCTTCTGGAGCTTCTCGAGCTCGTTGAAGGCGGCCTGGCGCTCGTCGGAATCGGGGGCCGAGAGGATCGCGCGCTCAACGAGCGGGCGACGCTCACCCAGGAACATGTGCTCGGTGCGGCACAGGCCGATGCCCTCGGCGCCGAAGGCGATGGCGCGCTTGGAGTCGAGGGGGGTGTCGGCGTTGGCGCGCACGCGCAGGCGGCGGACCTTGTCGGCGTGGCCGAGGAGCTTGTCAACAGCCTCGACGAGCTCGCGGGTGCCCTGGTCCTCGCCGGCGGCGGCGATGCCGGCCTCGAGGCCGTCTGCCAGGTAGGTGGTGACGGGCGAGTCGGCGACGGGGACCTCGCCGCGGAAGATCTCGCCGGTCTGGCCGTCGATGGCGATGGTGTCGTCGGCGGTGAGGACCAGGTCGCCGATGGTAACGGTGCCGGCGGCTTCGTCGATGACGAGGGATTCGGCGCCACACACGCAGGTCTTGCCCATGCCGCGGGCGACGACGGCGGCGTGCGAGGTCTTGCCGCCACGGGCGGTCAGGACGCCTTCGGCGGCGACCATGCCGGGCAGGTCATCGGGGTTAGTCTCGCGACGCACGAGGACGGTCTTGATGCCCTTATCGGCGGCCTCGACGGCCTGGGCGTTGTTGAAGGCGATCTTGCCGACGGCGGCGCCCGGGGAGGCGGCCATGCCGCGAGCGATGAGCTCCTTTTCAGCCTTGGCGTCGAACTGCGGGAACATCAGCTGGGTGAGCTGGTCGCCGGTGACGCGGCCCAGGGCCTCATCACGGGTGATGAGCTTTTCGCCCAGGAGCTGGGTGGCGATGCGGAACGCGGCGGCGGCGGTGCGCTTGCCGACGCGGGTCTGGAGCATCCACAGCTTGCCGCGCTCGACGGTGAACTCGATGTCACACATGTCGCGGTAGTGGGTCTCGAGCTTGCGCATGATGGCGCGCAGCTCGTCGTAGACGGGCTTGTTGATCTCCTTGAGGGCGGACAGGGGCAGGGTGTTGCGGATGCCCGCAACGACGTCCTCGCCCTGCGCGTTCTCGAGGTAGTCGCCGTAGACGCCGGAGTGGCCGGAGGAGGGGTCACGGGTGAAGCACACGCCGGTGCCAGAGTTTTCGCCCATGTTGCCGAACACCATGGTGCAGATGTTGACGGCGGTGCCCAGGTCGTGGGGGATGCGCTCACGGCGGCGGTAGATGCGGGCGCGCTCGGTGTTCCAGGAGCGGAACACGGCCTCGATGCCCATGTCCATCTGGGTGCGCGGGTCCTGCGGGAAGTCCTTGCCGGTCTGTTCCTTGACGATGCCCTTGAAGGTGTCGACGAGGCCCTTGAGGTCCTCGGCGGTCAGCTCGGTGTCGCCCTTCACGCCGCGCGCGGCCTTGAGCTCGTCGAGGGCGTCGGAGAAGAGGTCGCCGTCGATGTCGAGAACGGTCTTGCCGAACATCTGGATGAGGCGGCGGTAGGAGTCCCACGCGAAGCGCTCGTTACCGCTAACGGCAGCAAGGCCGAGAACGGACTCATCGTTGAGGCCGATGTTCAGGACGGTTTCCATCATGCCGGGCATGGAGAACTTGGCACCGCTTCGCACGGAGACGAGGAGCGGGTCGGAGGGATCGCCGAGGTGGCGGCCCATCTGGTCTTCGACGCCGCGCAGGGCGGTGGTGACCTCGGTGGCAAGCGACTCGGGAACCGTCGACTCCTTGAGGTATGCGCGGCACGCCTCGGTGGTGATCGTGAAGCCGGGGGGAACGGGCAGACCGAGCTTCGTCATCTCGGCGAGGTTGGCTCCCTTTCCTCCGAGGAGGTCCTTCATGGACTTGTCGCCCTCGGAGAAGTCGTATACGTACTTGACCATCGTGGTTCTCAACTTCCTTGTATGCGATGACCGGCCCACCTGTGGGCCGCTACCAGGGGTAAGGATACACGCATCAAGGGACCAAGGTCACCTCAAGGCGCGCGAGAGCATGATTGTCCTTACATAGACGAGGCAGGAGAACCTTTCCCGGTATCACCCACTCGCGAGAAAGCAACAAAAATGCAGGTGGGGCAGGCCCGAAGGCCCGCCCCACCTGCGTCAATCAGCCGTGTCAGCGCACGCGGAACTCGATCGTGGTTCCCTCGCCCACGTCGATGAGGTCGCCGTCGTTCAGGGCAATCGTCACCATGGGGGTGACGTCCTGGAACGAGCCGTCGGCGTGACGCAGGACGGTGCCGTTCGCACTGCCCAGGTCCATGAGGGCCCAAGAGCCGGGGGTCGTCATCATGACGGCGCAGTGCGAGCGAGAAATCTCGGTCTGCGGGCTGGGCACGCGCAGGACCGTAGCCACGGGACGGCCGGTCAGCGCACGCGCGTCGGGGTCACGGCCGATGACGACGTCACGGGAGACCTCGACGGGCACGGTACCACCGTGGATCAGGAAGGCGACGGGGGCAGCGGGGCCCGAGTTCGCGGGGGCGAGACGCAGGATGGTCGCCTCCGTGTCGGTCTCGGCGCCCAGGTCAGCCAGGCCCTCGGCGCTCATGGCCTCGGGGATGGCGGGAGGCTCAGCGACGGGAGCCTCAGCGACAACCTCGGACGAGGCCGGGGTGCCGGACTCGCCGAAACCGCCCGCACGCTCGGCGGACTCAGCGGTGTCGACCGGCGGCTCCTCGGCGTCGGCGACGACGTAGAGCTCACCGGAGGGCTGCTCGGCATCCTTCACAGGCGCCTCTTCGTGCGGCTCTTCCTCGACCTGCTCGTCCGAGGCCTCGGGGGCCTCAGGCGCATCGTCGGTGTCGGGGTTGCGCGACGCGGGGGCCAGCGACACGGGGCCGTTGCTGGTCGCGGCGAGGAACTGGGCCTCGACGGCGGCCAGATCCACGGAGGCGGTGTGCACGGACGGTTCCGGCAGCTCCTCGCGGGCCTCGCGACGGGCGCGACGCTCATGGTCCGGGATGTCGGGGTTGATGAGGAAGCCCATGGTGTCGACGGGCATCGAGGCGAGGGCCTCGACCTCGTCGAGCGCGCGACCAATGCGGATCTCGCCTGCCTCGACGCGGTCGGCGGCGGGCACCATCCAGGTCACCTCGTCGCCGTCGATGATGGTGGCCTCGAAGGTCTGCCACTCGCCGGGGTTGAAGGGCCACGCCCAGATCGGGTCGGTCCACACCTGTTCGGTGATCTGACCGGCGGCGCGCATGCGCAGCTGAATGTTGCCCAGCACGGTCAGGTAGGGCTGCTCGCCCGCGCAGTCCAGCAGCAGGACGTCGCCCTTTTCGGCCTGGACGTGGGCCAGCCACGCCTGGGTGTCGGCGCGTCCCCACACCACGTCGGCGGCGGAGTCCGCGAAGTCGAGCGGAACCAGTGCCGCACCGAGGGGGCCCGTGACGAGCATCGCGCCCTGTCCGCGACACAGGAAGCGTCCAATCTGAAGCATCAGTTACTGCCTTCTCTACGAGGAACCCGGCGAGCGGTCTCAATCGACGCCGGACGTACTGGTTGAATCATTCGATTCATGACATTCGCTGTCAATGTTACTCGTGATTTGGTTCCTGCGTAAACTACAACAGCGGTCGTATTGTCCCGAGTACCCGCCTCCAGCGACGCTCGAACGAGTCTGTCAGCGGTACCCTGCGGACCGTCACCGGCCGCAACAACCGCATGAATCTGCGAATCACTGAGGACGCCGTGCACACCATCTGTACAGATAACGGCCCGATCACCCTCTTCCAGCGGCATGATTGTGTAGTCGGCTTTCACACTTCCGGTCTGGCCGGCCCCCAGCGCCTTTGTTACAACATTTGCGGGAGGGATCACACGCGGAGCGCCGGAGGTGGCCGCAAGGTCACGTGCCTCCTGCAGTGCCGAATGGTCGTGAGTGAGTTGTCGGATGCCTCCGCCGCCCACGACATAGGCGCGCGAATCACCCACGTTAAATGACAGCCAGTAGGGCCCTTCCGTGGTGCGCAGCACCATGAGCCCCGACAGCGTCGTACCGGGCGCGCTCATCGGATTGTCGGCTGGCGCCAAGGAAGCGACCGCCGTGGCCGCCGCGTCGATCGCCACAGACAGGTCCACGAGGTCGACAGGACGATTGCCGAGGCGCTGAGGGCTCAGATACTCCTGCAGCGTAATGACAGCCTTCGACGAGGCCTGCGCACCCCCCAGGTGACCGCCCATCCCGTCTGCGACAGCGAAGACAGGAGGAACCGCCAGCCACGAGTCCTCATTCTCGGAGCGGACCGGACCGATGTCGGTCGACGCGCCCCATCGAACTGCGGGTCGTTCCGCATGTTCTTCTAGAGACATGTGCCTTCATCCTTTAGCTGCGTTGAGCGCGAGGGACTACGCGCGATACTGACCATTTTACACCCGACGTGACCGGCGTCTCGTCTGACACCGACGGACTGCGGGCAAGAAAAGCGAACCGATTGAATGATGTGTGTCACGGGACCTCCACGCAGGCCTGCACCGGGTCCGACATGCGTCCGGACGAACGAGACACCGTCGTGATCTCGATACAGTTCTCACCGCTCGCACCGTCGACGGTTACGCTCGCCGTCTCCACGCGACCACGCGAAGCACCGGCTGCACCAGACCCCTCATAGGCGTACAAGATGTCCGCGGGAGCGGGTCCCACAGGCGCCGTCCACGTCCAGGTCACCATTCCGTCGGAGTACTCCCCGACCAGACCAGACACCTTCGGGGGAGCAGCGCCCAACGCATCGCCCGGAGCCGCGGAGGGGCTCGTCGCCTGAGGCGCGGGAGAGATTCGCGTGAACGACCCCTGGCCGCGGAGCATCCCCACCACGAGGCCGGCCGCGATCACCGCAGCCAGCAGCGCCAGGAGCACACCCGCCACAGGCGACATGCCCTTCTTGGCCGCCGCGGATCCTTCGACGACGCGGCGAGCCGAAACCTCGTCCGCGTCCGCGGAACGCTCGATCTTCCACGAGTCCGCCACGGCCTCGACACCGCCGGAGCCGGCCCCACCCTCGAAGGAGTACGAGGCCGAGGAGCGCAGGCGCGTCGCATCTGGGTCGATCAGCGGGGCGCCGCGCAGACGCGTCTTCTGATCACCAGAGACGGGAGCGACAGCCTTGGATCGCTTCTCCTTGATCTCCATCTCGGTGCGCGGCAGGCCGAGCTCCTGCTGAACGCGCTGCAGACCCTGGCCGAACTCCATCGCAGAGGGCGTGCGCTCGTTCGGATCAATCGTCATCGCGGCGCGCAGCACGCGCTCCAGCTCCGCCGGAGCATCCGCGCGGCCCAGGCCACGCATGCGTCCGCGCTGCACGCGGTTCGCGATGGAGGCGGCCGAGTTATCGCCGATCGGATCCTCGAAGGGGCTGCGCCCCGTCACGAAAGTCCACGTCGTCGCCGCCAGCGCCCACACGTCCTGCAGGGGCGAGGCCGGAGAATTCACGTCCTGCTGCTCCGGAGGCGCCCACAGCACCGAAAAACCATCGAAGGCACCGACTTCCAGCTGCCCAACTTTCGAGGCCACGCCGAAGTCCGCGAGCACAGGCTTGCCGTAGGAATCCAGCATGATGTTCGACGGCTTAATGTCGCGGTGCACGTAGCCCTGGCGATGGAACATCTCCACGCCGCCACTGATCTTGATCATGGTATCGAGGGCCTTCTCGAGTGACATCGGGCGCGCACGCACCTGCGTGAGCAGATCCGCCACCGGACAATACTCCATGATCAGGTAGGCGCGACCGTCCGCCGTCGTCCCCACTCCGTGCAACTCAACGACCGAGGGGTGGCCTGCCAGCAGGGTCATCGCATCAGCTTCGCGGTGCAGTTCCTTCGTGCCGCGCTCGTCGCCCTGCGTGCGCACGACCTTGATGGCCACCTCACGACTGGGCAGCTCCTGACGGTACAGGAAGACGTCAGCGAAGCCACCCTGTCCCAACGGGCGCACCCACTGGAAGCCGGGAATATCAGGGCCCTTCATGCCCGCAACCGGAGGGGTCACTGATTCTCCTCCTCGTTCATCGTGCGCGCGATTGACGCACTCAGGCGCAGCTTGCGGCGCATGCGCAGGCTGCGCAGGGACAGCGCGCGACGAACGCGCGCAAAGAATCCGGCACGCTTGCCCACCTGGGAGCGCAGGGCACCCACCTGCTCCCATGCATCACGCGCACGGTCGCGGGAGGCGCCGTTAGACGCGAAGTTTGCGACGTCCGCGTAGCGGGCGATCACGACCGGGGCGGGCACGTCGTCACCGAAGCGGCTCCAGCCGTCGATCACGTAGCGCCCCTGACCGGCCTCGGGCTCGTCCACCTCGACGGAATCCGTCGATCCGTCATCACCATGGCGAACCTCGCCCGTCACCAGCGTGAAGGGGTCGCCCGGGTCTTCGCCGAGGTCCCACTGTGAGGCCAGCGACCAGGCGGTCTCCTGACGCGTGCGTCCCACATCAATACGCAGGCCGGAGTCCGCGGCGAGATCCACGACCTCGTCCCAGGAGCCGACAAGCGCATCCGCGGCGGCAGCGCGGCGACGACGCCTCCGGCGACCCGCCTTGAAGAGCAGGACCATCAGCGGCGGCAGCAGCAGGAGCAGGATGCCACCCGAAATACCGGCAACGACTCCCCACGGGAAAGGCTCCTCCGGGGGCGCCATCGGATCAGCGTTCTGGTCGCGCGTCGTCGGCGGCAGCTCGGCGGGAGCCTCCGGGGGCTCCGGCGGCTGCAGCACCTGCGGACGCGGCACGCTACGAGGCTTGGGGACCTGCGTCTGCGGCGTGTGGTCGCGCGGCGGCGTCGGGTCGAAGACCGCCCAGTTGCCACCCGCGAACTCGACCTCGACCCACGCGCGAATATCGGAACCGCGCAGGCTCGCGGCACCGCCCTGGGAGCCACCCTCCGGGTAGGCGCCCATGACCACGCGGGCGTTGATACCCAGCTGATGCAGCATGAGCGCCATCAGCGCCGAATACTGCTGGTCGTCACCGATGAGGTCGCCGTCCTCGGAGAGCATGCGCTCAAGACGGTCGGCCCGCACGCCCGGGCGGGAGAACTGCGTGTTCTCGTTGAGGTAGAAGCCGTTCGTCGACAGGTAGTGCTCGATCGCGCGCGCGGCCGCCAACACGGTCGACGCGTTCTGCGTGATCTCAGCGGCCTTCGTGGCTACAGCGTCGGGCACGTTGGTATCGGACATGTTGAAAGGCATGACCGCGAGGGAAGCCAGGTCCTCGTCGCGCACGGGGGCCGTGAAGGTGGTCGTCACGTTGTAGCTCATCGTCCCAGCGGGGCCGGTCGTCAGCGCGGCGTTCGCCCACGTGTCGACAAACAGGCCATCCTTCTGGGCGGTGGCGGCGCTGCCCGTGAAGGTAATCTGCGAGGGCTCACCCAGCACGGGCACCCACGGCCCGGACATCCCTCTGGTCTCCACCGTCACGACGGACTGCCCCTCGACACGGCCGGGGATCGTCGTTTCGACCGGGATATACCCCGTGTGCGTATCGTCGCGCTTGTTCGACATGCCGAAGGTCGTGCCGTCGTACACGTCCATCGCGGCGATACGCACGCGCTGATTCTCCGGCAAGTCGGAGATGGTCATGAGAGTCTCGTCCTTCAGGTCCGTCGTGTAATGGCGGAACGAGGACATCGGAGAGGGGTAGGCCTGGATGTCGAGCGGCGGCTGGACCAGGTCGCGTCCCACGACGCGCGTGCCGGACTTGCCCAAGTAGGAGGCGGCGGGCAGAGCGACGCCCACGGAGACCGCGAGCACCGCAAGCGCGCCCACGAGGCGGGTCCACACGTAGACGGTCGAGCGAGACTCGCGTCCGACGGTGTTGTCCGTGCCGGGGGCGCTCGATCGGCCCACGAGGACATCCTGGCCCAGGGTGATGCGCTGATACTGCGCGGCACCCGCCCACCAGGCGGCCAGGAGCGCCCACCAGATCAGGACCACCCACAGGGGCAGCGGGTTTTTCGCAAGGCCGAAGAAGACCGCGATGACGCCCATGAGGACGAGGGGGATGGAGCCCAGGACCGCACGGCCAAATCGCGCGGTGACGACACCGGCGAGGAAAGCGAGGAGCAGGCCGCTCATCCACGGCACGAGGGCGGGGCCGGAGTAGACCGACACGGGCGCCGTCAGCGTGAGGAGGTCCTTCCAGGCGCGGAAGGAACCCAAGACCATGACCTGCAGCGTCTTGCCGGTGGGCAGGACGCCGAAGAGCGCCTCGGAGCGCAGCGCTGCGGCGCTTCCCAGCAGGAAGTAGGTGGCAAGAACGCCGAGCGCACTCGTCACCGCGTCCCAGCGCCAGCGCGTCGCGGCGGCGGCCAAGGCCAGGCCGCAGGCGACGCCTGCACCGGCGGCGATGGCGCCCACTCCCCCACCGAACACGGGCTCGAAGGCCCAGACGGGTCCTGCGAAAAGCAGCGCGAGAACCAGGAGGGACCAGATCGGCAGCCGGGTACGGTAGGTCGAAAAGCGCTGCGTAATCGTCAGCAGACGGTTGCGCGTCGTCTTGGACTTAGGGCCCTCGGAGGCGGGTGACGGCCGTGTGCTCGGGCCGGCCTCGCGAATCTCGGTCGCGTCCGTGCTCTCACTGACCTCGCGTACCTGCGTCGAGGCCTCCTCGGGCTGAGCCTGGGGATCAATGCGCTGGGCGCGCGGCTTGGTGTTGACGGTGTCGCTCATGCCAGCCCCCCGGCAACAATGATGCGCGGCAGGTCGTCCAGCGTGGAACAGTCAAGCAGGATACCTCGGCCCAGGTCGCGGCGAGCTCGCTTGCCCTCGGCACCGATACGGATGATAGACACGGGCACGTCAATGGGTGCCAGGCGGGCCAGGTGCGCCGCCTCGCTGTCACTCACCTGCGGGCCGACGATGAGCGTGAGCGCGGAGACGCCGGGGCGCTGCGCCACGGCCTCGCGAACGCGCAGGGGAAGATCCCCAAAGGAGCGCGACGAGACCTCGGACAGCGCGTCGAGCATCCGCATCGCGTGACCGGACGGGAGCCAGGACTCCGTCGTCGTCAGCGACACGGGACGCGACTCGCGCAGGTTCGCCAGGCCCAGCGATCCCGCGACCGACACCGCGGTCTCGAAGGAATCGTGATCCCAGGCGTCGCGGGACGTATCGAGGACGATGACGTGGTGGGAGCGGTGCGTCTCCTCGTACTGGCGCACGATGAGCTTGCCGAGGCGCGCGGTGGACTGCCAGTGTACGGCGCGTCGATCATCGCCCGGCTCGTAGTCGCGCAGGGCGTGGAAGGACACGTCGGAGCTGGACAGCTTGCCGGTGGACACGCCCTCGACGTCCAGCTGGAAGCCTGTCGCGTCGAAGGGAACGCGCACGGTGCGCGGATGCACGTGCAGGACGACGGGCTCGTCCCACATACGCACGCGACGCAGCAGACCCAGCGCGTCCGAGCGCACGGCTCGCGCGGGCCCGATGTTGATGAGGCCTCGGTGACGCGAGGAGATCAGGAACATCTCGTCCCAGGTCTCGTGCGCACCCAGCGGCGGCACGACGAATTCACCGGTCCCCGAGCCGATCGGCAGCTCGATGATGCCCGAACGCACCGAGCGTGAG
Source organism: Actinomyces sp. ICM39 (assembly GCF_000282935.1). Taxonomy (NCBI): domain Bacteria; kingdom Bacillati; phylum Actinomycetota; class Actinomycetes; order Actinomycetales; family Actinomycetaceae; genus Actinomyces; species Actinomyces sp. ICM39. The sequence continues at coordinate 14,533 of NZ_ALCB01000033.1, read as the reverse complement.
CGCTCGTTGCGCACCGAAATCTCGCCGACGGCCGTTTGGCCTGCGACGATGCGCTCGTTCGGCACGCGGATCGACACGAGGTGCGGGGGACGCCAGGCGACGCGCAGCGCCGCGATCAACAGCGCGACGGCACCCGCGAGCGCGCAGGCGAGGGCCTCGACCCATTCGAGCGTAACCGCGATTGCCAGGCCCGCAATGATGAAGATGATGACCGCCCAGCCGATCGGCGTAACCGCCGAGGCGAGGGCTTTCAGGGGATGCGAAGGACCGGCCTTCGCCCTGCGGGGCGAGACCATCGTGGGGGTGTCCGTACGCGTCCCTGTCATCGTTGTGTCCGGATGGATCCTTACGCGCCGACCGCGGGAGCGGGCACGGAGGTCAGGGCACGCTGGATGACGCCCTCGGCGGTCGCGCCGGAGAACGCGGCGTCGGGGTCGACGATAACGCGGTGGGCCCACACGGGCACCGCGAGGGCCTTGATGTCGTCGGGCAGGACGAAGTTACGTCCCTGCGCGGCCGCCCACACGCGGGCGCAGCGCACCATACCGATGGCGCCACGGGTGGACACACCCAGCAGCGAGGACTCGTCCTCACGGGTGGCTTCCGCCAGCGCGGCCACGTAGTCGAGGACAGCGCGGTCCGTGTGGTTCGCCGAGGCCAGGGCGGCCCAGGCGACGATGTCCTGACCGCTGACGATGGGGCGCAGGTTCTTCGAACGGTCCGGGGAGGCGGAGCCGTCGAGGACGTCGATCATGGCGCTACGCGAGGGGTAGCCGATCGAGGTCTTCATGAGGAATCGGTCCAGCTGGGCCTCGGGCAGCGGGTAGGTGCCGGCCTGCTCGACGGGGTTCTGGGTCGCGATGACCATGAAGGGCTGGGGGGCGGGGCGGCGTACGCCGTCGACCGTCACCTGGGCCTCTTCCATGACCTCGAGGAGGGCGGACTGCGTCTTGGGCGAGGCGCGGTTGATCTCGTCGGCCAGGACGATTTCCGCGAAGACGGGGCCGGCGTGGAAGACCCACTCGCCGGTCTTCTGGTTGAACATGTTGACGCCGGTGATGTCCGAGGGCAGCAGGTCCGGGGTGAACTGGATGCGCGAGTGCGTGCCGTCGATGACGGCACTGATGGCGCGCGCCAGGGCGGTCTTACCGGTGCCGGGAGCGTCCTCGAGCAGGAGGTGGCCGCCGGCGAACATCGTCGTCAGAGCGAGTCGCACGGCCTGGCGCTTGTCCAGGACCGCCACGGACACGCCGTCGACGAGGCCCTTGAAGACCTGGGCGAACCTGGTTGCATCCTCAATGGAAAGGGTCATGTTTCTACCTTTTGTTGTGTGGCGGGGGGTGGTCTATTCGGCGCGACAGGCGGTGACGGGGTGCTTGGCCAGGAGCTCTGCCGCCGTCGTGGCCTCGGTCAGGATACCCGTAACTTGGGGGTTATCCCGCGAGAAGCGGAACTCGGTGATGGTCGCGGGGCGTCCGGTCTTGACGCTGCACACGATGGTGACATCGGATTGGAACTTCTGGGCGTTCACGGCGTGCAGCGTCATCGAGCCGCACTCCTGCCCGTTTCCGCAGGCCATCTTCCCTTCGAAGGTCGCGTCAATGCTGGTGGGTTGTTCGGCGGTCCTGAACGTGGTCCTCACCTCGCGATGCTGCCCCTTAGTACCGGTGACCTGGACGACTAGCGTGAGGTCACGGCCGGGCGGGAGGTCACCGGCCCACCAATCGGTGAGCGGACCAACCACGGTCTGCTTGGTCGTTCCTTCCAATTCCGCGATCCAGATCTCGGTCTTGGCGATCGTCACGCCGCTAGGAGTATTCAATTTTGCACTCACCGACGTGCCACTGACGCTGGTCTGAACCACGAAGGTCGGGATCTGATCCCCGGCGTCACCGCCGCCGCCGTCGCGCTGGCCGTTGCCGACGACGCCGGAGGCGGCCGTGGTGGGACCCCACACGAAGGAGCCATCATCCTTCTTACCGCGCTGGCAGAAGTAGTAGGTCATCGTGGCTCCGGCCGTAAGAGTACCGATATTGAAGTCCTCCATACCCACTTCGTTCGCACTCGCGTTACACCCATTGGGGTCATGCGTGTAGAACAGGGTCAGGTCGGCGGCCTTGAAGCCGTTGCCTTCCTTCACCCTCGCGCCATAGACGCTCAGCTTGCCCCACTCATTGTTGATGGGCGTGCGCACGTTGGGCGCATCGGGAGCAACCGGGATCGTCTTGGGAGGAGCGAGGTCCTCGTGGACGAGCGCCGGAATGACGTAGCCCGGGGAGGTCGCCGTGTCGCCGTTCTTGTTGCTGACGGTCACGTAGGCGGTGAGGGCCGTGCCGTAGGGGACCGTCATCTGGGTACTGGTCTGGCCCCCCGGGACCTTCTTCGTCATGCCGTTGACCGACACGACCGTCTCGCCCCATTCGGCGCTGCCGGAACTACCCAGGGACCAGGTGATGGTGAGCAGAGCTCCGTTGCCATCGCGCTGCTGGATCGTGTTGCCGTTCGTGATAGTCGGCTGATCGGGGCCGACGCGCGGAGCCGTCGGGATCGCCTGAGCGCCGGACGATGCCGGGGAGTCACCCCTGGCGTTGCGCGCGACGACCGTCACCGTGTAGTTCTCGCCGTTGCGCAGGCCCGAGATGGTGCACGACGTGTCACCACCGGTCGTGCTGCAGCTGGCGGCCGGGCCGTTAGCGGTCGACGCGGTGACCGTGTAGCCGGTGATCGGCGAACCGTTCTCGGCGGGCGCGGTCCACGACACGTCGATCGTGGTGTTTCCGGCCGTCACCGTGGGCTTAGCAGGCTGACTCGGCGCCCCGGAGATGCTCACCGAGCTGGATGCGGAATGCGCGGACTCACCGATGGCGTTCACAGCGGTCACAGTGTAGGTGTAGGAGCGTCCCACGGTCAGTCCACTCACGACACACACGGTGGACGAACAGTCGGCGACCTTCGTGCCGGTGGCGTCGTAGAGGCGGTAACCGGTGATCTGAGAGCCGTTCGAGGCCGGCGCGCTGAACGTCACCCGCGCCGCGTTGGTCCCCACGGCCTCGGCCTGGACGTTCGTCGGCGCATCCGGCTTGCCCGTCACGGTCACCGTGATCGTGCCCTGCACGACGCGCGAAGGATCGCCGAGCTTGTCGTTGACCTGGTAGCCCACGGAGATCGTGCCCGCAGAGCGCGGGGTCACCATGACCGACGTCCCAGAGGATGCGATGTCCGCGTCACCGAGGGAGACTGCGGCTCCGACAAGAGAGATCGGCGTGTCCGGGAAGGGGTTGGTGGCGCGCGAGGCAACGTCGACGATGACGGTCTCCCCGACCTTCGCATTCACGGAGTAGGGGGGCACCTGGATGCGTGGCTTCGTCGTCGTCACGATCTCGACGGGGATCGAGGCGTTAACGGTGTTGCCCTGCTCGTCGGTGACACTCACGGCGATGGAACCGGCGGATCCAGCGGTCGCCTCCTCGGGGGCGGAAACCGTCAGGACGGTGCCGTCGAGGCTTGCGCTCACGGAGCTGGGAGCGGATCCCATCGCGTAGGTGAAGGTCGAGGCATCAGTACCCTCGGGGTCACGCACGGCGAGCGCGAGGTTCTGGGTGACGGCACTGCCGCCGGCCTCGACGCGGATCGCGGTCGGGGCGAAGGTGGGCGGCTGGTTCGTCGTGGCCTTGATGCGCACGGGCAGCGACAGCGAGGCACTCAGCGTGCCCGCGTCGTCGGCGTCGCCGTCCGCGACCTGAATGAGGAACGCGGAGTTGCCGCCGAACGTGGCGGTCGCAGTCAGGGTCAGCTGCGTCGACGAGTCGGCCACGACGGAGTCCAGGCCGGTCTGGATGACCGGGGACGTTCCATCGACGAGGCGGGGGCTGCGGCCCGCTCGAGTGACGACGTAGTCCGACAGGTTAATCGTGCGCGAGGTGCCCGCGTCCATCTCGATGGGCAGGCCAGCGGCACTGAGGAAGGGCGCGGTGGTGTCGCGTCCGGGCACGTTCACGACGGCAGAGTTGGTCTGACCGTCGCGGTCGGTGATCGTGTACACGACGAGGCGCAGGGTGTCGGTGACCGGGATCAGCAGGTCGGATCCATCCACGGAGACGCCCGATTCTGCGGTCGTCACGGACAGCTCGTCGATACTGCCGTCGGGGTCCTCGTCGTTCTCCAGGACCTTGACGCGCACGGCGGAGCCGTCGGTGGGCAGGTCTTCGTAGGCGACGTAGTCGTCGCGTGCGATCGGAGCCTTCAGGGGCGCGTCATCCTGCACGAACACCGTCACGGTGCCACGTGCGGAGCCGCCGCGGCCGTCGCTCACCGTGTAGGAAACCAGGTAGGTTCCAGCCTGCGAGGGCGTGCGGATCTGCAGCGTCGAGGAGGAACGGACCTGCGGGTCGAGCTCGGGAGTGGCCGTCTCGAGGCCGTTTTCCTCCAGGGTGAGGGAGTCACCGTCGGGATCAACGTCGTTGGACAGGACGTTCACGGTCACCATGCGGTCCGGTCGCGTAAGAACGGTGTCAGGCACGGCCACCGGGTTCTGGTTGAGAGAGGGGGCCGCGGAGATCGCGACTCGCACGCGAGCGGAGGCCCGTCCACCCTGGCGGTCGACGACCGTGTAGGTGAAGGAGTCTGTGCCGGAGGCATTCTGGTTCGGCGTGTATTCGATCCAGGTCGCCTTCGCGGTGGCGCTGCCCTTCTGCGGCGAGGAGTCGAGGCCCGTGAGGTTCACGGAGTCGCCGTCGGGATCAATGCCGTCGAGGGTGACCGGGATGCGCGTCGTCTGGCCTGCGGCAGCCCATGCGCTGATGTCGCGGGGGCGCGGAGGCTGGTTCTGATCGGAAGCGGCGAGCACCTCGAAGGTGACCGTACTCGACGCGCGGTTGCCCGCGGAGTCGATGACCGAGTAGGTGACGTCCATGATGCCGGGGGTCGCCCCGGCCTCGAGGCGCACCTGGTTTCCGGTCACGAAGGGGGTGCCGAGGGCGCCCGTCGGGTCGTACCCGAGCGTCGGCTCGACCTGCAGGTTCAGGCCGGCGGGGGAACGGTCGTTCGACAGGACCGACACGGTGCCCACGTCGCCGACGCGCACCTTGGCGCGGTCGGGCTTGAGCACGGGCGGCAGGTCGGAGCGATCGGCAGCGCCGGGAATCACCATGACGTCCGCGGTGGCCTCGCCTTGGCCGTTGGAGACCGTGTAGGAGAAGGTCGCGGTGCGGTCGAGGCCGGAAGGGGCGGTCACGCGCAGCAGGTGACGATCAATGAGAGCGACCTCGAGGCCGGGAGCGTTCTCAGCGTTGACCGATGTGATGGACAGCAGGCCGCCCGCGGGGTCGTAGTCGTTACCGAGCGGAGCCACCAGGACGGAGCCGCCCTGAGGCAGCACGGCCGTGTCGTTCTCGGCGACCGGGGGCAGCGTGGACGCGGCCACGACCTCGACGCGGATGATGCCCAGCGTCGTCGCGATGCCGTCGGAGACGGTGTAGGCGAAGGAGTAGGAACCCGCCGCGGTCGCGCGGAAGTCAATCGTGCCACGGTCCAGGTCCGGCGAGATCGTCGCGCCCGCCGGGGCACCCGAGACGGCGGCGAGGCTCAGCGGATCGCCGTTGGGGTCGGTGTCGTTCTTGAGGGGATCAAGGGTGACGGTCTCGCCGGGGTGCGCCTGGAAGAGGTCGCCATTCGCCGAAGGAGGCAGGTTTCCGGCCTCCTGGACGGTCACGATGAGCTCTCCACGAGTCTCCGCGCCCTGATCGTCCGCAACGGTCAGGACAACGGTCTTCGGGCCGGGCGCACTTCCTGCGTCGGTGAGCGTCAGGGAACCGTCCTCACTGAAGGACGCACCCAGCCCCTCTGGGGCCTCCGCGTTCTTCAGGTAGATCGGGTCGCCGTCGGGGTCGCGCCAGTCGCTCAGCGCCTGGTACTGGATCTGCGCACCCGCGCCGATCTTGACGGTCGATGCGCGCACCTGAGTCGGTGCCGCATTCTGGCTATAGGGGTGAATCGTCACCTGCACGCGGGCAGCCGCTGATGCCTGGCCGTCAGAGGCCTCGTAGGAGAAGGACGTCGAGCCGGTCTGGGTGTCCTCGACCCCGGTGATCTGCAGGGCACGACCGCTGCGCGCCACGGTGATCGACCCCCAGTCGGGAGCGCTGGTCGGGGACGCCGTCAGGACGTCTCCGTCCAGGTCGGAGTCGTTATCAAGGACGGGAAGGATCGTCGAACGCCCGGGGCGGATACCGAATTCATCATCCACGGCCTCGGGCGGAGTGTTTTCCTCGCGCTGCTGCGGGTCGGCAACCTCGTTCGTGAGTTCGGGGCTGTCCTCTTCTTCCTCGGTTTCCTCGAGCTCGTTCTCGACCTCGTCCCAGTTGTCCATGAGGACCATGTTCGAGTCGGGCAGCCACACGCTGCCCTGCGCAACATCGTTGAGAACGATGGCCTTGCGATTGGTGCGGAAGACGATCTCGCGCGCGCTCGTGAGGGTGTCGACGACCATCTGCCTGTTGGCGGAGGGGTCGTCGCACGCGCGCATGTAGGCGCCCGACACGCTCCACGCGCCGTACGCGCAGCCTTCGTGGCGAACCGGGGCGGCGGGGGTACCGCTGACGCCACCCTCGGTGGAGGGAGTGATCGTCGGAGCGCCGCCCGCCAGCGGAATCGACACGAGGGCCGAGGGCGTGGCTAGCAGGACGGAGTCCGCCTTGGGGCCAGCCTGCTGGAGGATGCCGCCTTCCTCGACACCGGCCGCGCTCAGGTTGAGCTGCTTGTTGCCCGGGAGGAAGAGGGTGTTGGATTGCGAGTCCAGGGCGACAACCTGGTCGCCGACGACGGTCACACTCAGGCGGGCGTCGGCGGGGATCCCCTCGATCTGGCCGGTCGATGTCTGGTCGACCGTTCCCTGGTGCGTCACGGTGGTCAGCGTGCCCGATGCGGACAGGGAGTAAACGGAACCGTCGAGGCCGGTCACAAAGGCGCTCGCCCCCATGTTCGAGGCGAGGGCTGCTCCCTCAGAGAGGCTCGCGGGGCTGGGGGCGGTGGCCGAGGTGGTCCACAGCGTGCCGTCGGCAGCATTAAGGACACCGAGGACGTCACCGCCCTGCATCGCGCTCGAACCAGCGGGCAGGGCCGTTGGAGAGCCGAGGGACACCTGGGTCACGTTGACGGGGGCAACGGTCAGAGAGGTGAGGTCGGAGACGGTGACGGTCTCTCCCGCCTGGCCGACGTCGAAGTTCGTGGCCTCGGTACGCAGCGCGCCGTCGAGGATGCGGGCCTCGTAGTCGAGATGGCCGACCATCTGCTTGGACTTGTTGGTCACCCAGATGCCGCCGTCGTTGACGTTGACCTGGGTCACCTCGGCGCCCTTGTAGATGACACCCGCGATGCAGAGCGCAACAACGAGCAGCACGAGGATGAACGCCGGCAGACGGCGCCTCGCACTGATCCGATTGTGTCGCGTTTTCGCGGACATATAGCCTCTCTCGATCGGTGAGCAATACCCCAGAAATAGTGTGGCACGACTACACCGCATACTAATAGTTAACGAGAATCTATCAGATGGGCGATTACTTGACAACTAGAGGGTGGCCCATCGCTGTGCGACGGGCCACCCTCTCAAAGTGACTGGTTTGTCAGTCGAAGATAATTGGCGAGTAAATCACTCTCCATTGAAGGTGAACTTGCGGTCCTTACCCTCTCCGGTGACGCCAACGGTGACAACCTGACCGGGTTGCAGTTCTCCGAACAGGATGCGCTCAGACAGCGCATCCTCGATCTCGCGCTGGATCGCACGACGCAGCGGGCGCGCACCCAGGACCGGGTCGAAGCCCACATCCGCGAGCAGCTCGCGAGCCTCGTCCGTCAGCTGCAGGCGCATGTCCTGAGCCTCCATACGCTTGGCCAGCTTGGCGATCATCAGGTCGACGATGCGCGCAATCTCGGGCTTGGTCAGCGGCGGGAACACGATCGTGTCGTCGACACGGTTGAGGAACTCGGGACGGAAGTGCTGCTTGAGCTCCTCCGCAACCTTCGACTTCATGCGGCCGTAGTCGTGCGTCGAGTTGTCCGCGGTCTGGAAGCCCGTGAGGACACCCTTGTTGATGTCGCGGGTACCCAGGTTTGTCGTCATGATGATGACGGTGTTCTTGAAGTCCACCTTGCGGCCCTGCGAGTCCGTCAGGCGACCCTCTTCGAGGATCTGGAGCAGCGAGTTGAAGATGTCCGGGTGAGCCTTCTCGACCTCGTCGAAGAGGACGACCGAGAACGGCTTGCGGCGGACCTTCTCCGTGAGCTGACCGCCCTCGTCGTAGCCGACGTAACCGGGAGGAGCACCGAAGAGGCGCGAGGCCGTGTGCTTCTCCGAGAACTCGGACATATCCAGCTGGATGAGGGCATCCTCGTCACCGAAGAGGAACTCGGCGAGGGCCTTGGCCAGCTCGGTCTTACCCACGCCGGTCGGGCCGGCGAAGATGAACGAGCCACCGGGACGGTTCGGATCCTTCAGACCCGAGCGCGTACGACGGATCGACTGGGCAAGAGCCTTGACGGCCTCGTCCTGGCCGATGACGCGCTTGTGCAGCTCGTCTTCCATCTTGAGCAGCTTCGCGGTCTCGGTCTGGGTGAGGCGCACGACCGGGATGCCGGTCGACATGGCGAGGACCTCGGCGATCTCCTGATCCCCGACCTCGGCGATCTCGTCGGACTCGCCGCCCTTCCAGGCCTCTTCCTTCGCCTTGCGCTCCTCGGACAGCTTCGACTCCTCGTCACGCAGCGACGCGGCCTTCTCGAAGTCCTGATCGTCGATGGCGGCCTCCTTGTTGCGGCGCACCTCGGCGATCTTCTCGTCCAGCTCGCGCAGCTCCGGCGGCGCGGTCATGCGACGGATGCGCAGGCGCGCGCCGGCCTCGTCAACCAGGTCGATGGCCTTGTCAGGGAGGAAACGATCCGAAATGTAGCGGTCCGCCAGCTCGGCGGCAGCCTGGATCGCCGCGTCCGTGATGATGACGCGGTGGTGTGCCTCGTAGCGGTCGCGCAGGCCCTTGAGGATCTCCACCGTCTCGTCGACGCTGGGTTCCTCGACCTTCACCGGCTGGAAGCGGCGCTCGAGGGCCGCGTCCTTCTCGATGTACTTGCGGTACTCGTCGTTCGTGGTCGCGCCGATCGTCTGGAGCTCGCCGCGGGCCAGCATGGGCTTGAGCATCTGGGCTGCGTCAATCGAGCCCTCAGCAGCGCCCGCACCGACGAGGGTGTGGATCTCGTCGATGAACAGGATGATGTCGCCACGCGTGCGGATCTCCTTGAGGACCTTCTTCAGGCGCTCCTCGAAGTCGCCGCGGTAGCGCGAGCCGGCGACCAGCGACCCCATGTCAAGGCTGTAGATCTGCTTGTCCTTGATGGTCTCGGGCACGTCGCCGTGCACGATCGCCTGGGCGAGGCCCTCGACGACCGCGGTCTTACCGACGCCGGGCTCACCGATCAGGACCGGGTTGTTCTTCGTGCGGCGCGAGAGGACCTGCATGACGCGCTCCATCTCGACGCGGCGGCCGATGACGGGGTCCAGCTTGTTCTCGCGCGCAGCCTGCGTCAGGTTGCGGCCGAACTGCTCGAGGATCGCGGAGTTGGAACGCTCGGGACCGCCCGAACCACCGACGCCTGCACCGACTGACTCGCGGCCCTCGTCATCGCCGCGCTGGTAGCCGCTGAGCATCTGGATGACGGTCTGACGCACCTGCGCCAGGTCCGCGCCCTGCTTGGTCAGCACCTGGGCGGCCACGCCCTCGCCCTCCTTGAGGAGGCCGAGCAGCAGGTGCTCCGTACCAATGTAGTTGTGGCCCAGCTGCAGGGCCTCCCGCAGGCTCAGCTCGAAGACGCGCTTGGCGCGCGGGGTGAAGGGGATGTGACCCTCGACCGGCTTCTCTCCCTCGCCGATGATCTCGATGACGGAGGCGCGGACGGCCTCGCCCTTGATCTCCATCGTCTCCAGGGCCTTGGCGGCGACGCCCTCACCCTCGGAGATCAGGCCGAGCAGCAGGTGCTCCGTGCCGATGTAGTTGTGCTTGAGACCGCGAGCCTCGTCCTGCGCGAGCACGACGACCCGGCGAGCGCGGTCGGTAAAGCGTTCGAACATGCCTCTCCTCATTTCACAGGACAGGCACTTCGCCGAGCTCGGCGTACACCTGTCCCAGTTGACTGGTTACAGCCTACGGAAAGCTCCCGCGCCGTGCGCGCGCTTTCGCCCTGGGCGCAGGGCCGGGGTCGGGGCCGGAGCGCGGCACGAGGCCGGGGTGAGGCGGCGACGCCGGGCCAGGGACGAGGCCATGGCCGGGGCACGGCACGAACTATCGGCATGTATCTCTGGGAGCCTCACCCCAAAGTCGCATGCAATTCCCCCACACCAGATTTCGCCAACCCCCAGAAACGTTGCAATTGCAACGACCATGTTTCAATGTATGAAAGGTTGCCATGGGAATTGCATGCGACATTGGGGCGAAACCACGCTCTGTGACCACACGCAGATTCCATGCAGCTAGCCCCACAAGAAACACTGCACACCGCTGAGCGCAGGAATGCACTAGTTAGGGGCATTACACCCGTTAAGGGGCATTGCACCAGTTAGGGAGCATTACACCAGTTAGGGAGCATTACACCAGTTCCCAGCTGGTGTAATACCCACCTAAGTGGTGTAACACCACTTAGGAACAAGCGTGGACACGGAGCTGTCGAGAGTATTCAACCCGATCGGCAGGATTCAACCCGATCGGGAAGATTCAACCCGATCAGTAGGGGTTGAACCTTACCGATCAGGTGTAACACCTCATCGGTAGCAAGTGCGAGTGCAGTTTTGCTCGGCCGTACTGGTCCGCAGCGTCACAGCACGACTCTCACGCAAGCACAGTCGCGGCGGGCAGCCCCCGCGACTACGCCTCGACGAGGACCGTGAACGGCCCGTCATTGACCAGCGAGACCTCCATCATCGCCCCGAACTGGCCGGTTTCGACGTGCAGGCCCCGGCCTCGCAGGTCGGCGACGACCGCGTCGACGAGAGGCTCAGCCTCCTCGCCGGGGGCGGCGTGCGCCCACGAGGGACGGCGCCCCTTCCGGGTGTCCCCGTACAGGGTGAACTGCGAGATCACGAGGATCGGGGCGCCCACGTCGAGCGCGGAACGCTCGTCGTCGAGGATGCGCAGCTCGGCGATCTTGCGGGCGACCGTGGCCACCTGCTCCGGGCCGTCGCCACGCTGGACGCCGAGGAGGACGACGAGGCCCTGGCGCTTCTCCCCCGCCTCGTGCGGATCGATGGCGAGGCGGCCGACGACGGTGCCGTCGACGCGGACCTCGCCCGAGGTGGCACGCTGGATGACGGCGCGCATCAGCGCGACCCCAGGGCGGAGCCCAGGCCGCCGAAGCCCGTGGAACCGCCGCGCTGGCCGGCCTCGCGCGAGAGGTCGGCGCCCGGTCGGGTCTCCGGGGACACGGAGGACTTGCCGTGGACGGGCACGATCTCCTCCTGGGCGGCGGCGACTCCGTCAATGTCGAAGACGGTCGTCACGGGCACGGCACGGGCGATCAGCGCGAGGGCGATCGGCCCCTCGTCCGCGTGGCGGGCCGAGGAGGTGATGACACCGACCTGGCGTCCGCCGACCTCGATGGGCGTGCCGGGCGCGGGCAGGTCGCCGCGAGAACCGTCCAGCTGCAAGTAGGTGAGGCGACGCGGGGGCCGTCCGAGGTTGAGGACGCGGGCGATGGTTTCCTGCCCGCGGTAGCAGCCCTTCGTCGTGTGGACGGCGGTGCGCAGCCAGTCCACCTCGGGCGGAATCGCGCGAGCGTCGGTCTCGCGGCCCAGGCGCGGCTTCCACGCGGCGATGCGCATCGCCTCCCACGCCAGGTATCCGGCGCGGCGACGCGAGCCGGCCTCGGGGCACGCAGACAGCCACGCGGCCTCGAACTCGTCCGCAGCCTCGCGTGAAACAGCGTGAAACATCATCGGGGTGCGCGCGCCGGGATGACGCTCGCCCTGGAAGTAGGCGGCCCCGCCGTCCACGACGCCGGGCCAGGGGTCCTCCCAGGTCCACAGGTGTCCGGGCAGGCCGGCCACGGACTCGGGCGCATTCGCGCCCGCGCGCACCGAGGAGAACACGGCGACGTCGCGCTCGGAAACAGCGACGCGCAGCGCAAAACGCATCGACTCGAGGAACGCCACAAACTCCGACACGTCCGAGCGCTCCACGATCAGGTGCAGCGCCTCCCCGTCGTCGCTCGCGCCCGCCCAGTGCTCGACGCGCCCCTCGGGCGAGAGGATCAGCAGCTCGCGGCTCATGCCGGGGACGAGGTCGGTGACGATCTGGGAGGCCAGCGACGTCAGCCACGTCAGCCGATCGGCCCCCGACACAGAGATGACGGCCAGGTCCGGGCGGCGCACCAGCGCACGACCACCCTCGAGGGCCCACTGCTCCCCCGACGGATCCCCGAAGTGCGGGGTCGCGCCGAAGGAGGCCACGGCCTCGTCGACGAACTCGGAATCGGGCGCGGACTCAGACAAGGAAGCCACCCTGGGTGTCGTCGATGCCCTCGATGACCTCGCCGGACTCAGTGGAGGCCTGCGCGGTGCGCATGAGGCGGCCGGAGATCTCGACGTCGGCCTCATCCTCGCCGTCGAGCGTGCGCTCCTGCGTCCACATGAGCTCGCCCGCGACCAGACCGAACATGCGGCCCAGGTGCGTCACGCGGGTCGCGCCCACACCGAGCGCGATCGCGTCGGAGACCATCTGCACGCGCGGGCCGACGCTCACGCCGTCCCACACCGCGCTGTGGCCCTCGGTGGACGCGGAGGTCGCCGTGAATTCGCGGGAGTTGTACTGGCCGGGCGGGGGCAGCGGAGCATCGGAGGGGGCAACGGAGACATACACGGTCTCTTCGCTGATCAGGTCGCCCTTCTGGATAGCAGACAGGCCCTTCGCTGCGTCCCACGTGGGATCGATCGGCTCGGAGGCGACGCCCGCGTACACGCGGGTCACCAGGCGCATCTGCTCGCCGACGACGTCGCCGCGGATCTCCTCGATGACGGGGGAATCCTCGGTGGTTTCTTCCTGGCCGGGGGCGGCAGGGGAGGCGTACATGCCCCACCCCTCCCAGGTTCCAAGCATCCACGCAACGGGAGCGACGAGTGCGGGCAGGTCAGTAGGTATCACCATCATGACTCCAGCCTAACGCCTTGGCTGGACGTGGGCGCGCGAGCCGGGGCGTGCGCAGCTGGCAGCGAACGGGACGAGGCCGGGGCCGGGCCACGCGGAGACCCGAGCGCCCCAGGGCCTCAGATTCCGCCGATGCGGATCATCGCGTAGACGGGAAGGGCGGCAACCAGGAACTTCGCGGCGCCGCGGCCCAGGACGTTGGCGAACTGCGCGGAGGATGCGCGCTCACCCAGGAGCGCATCGACGACCGACACGGCGAAGCCGACGCCGAAGCCGGTGACGCCGCCCAGGGTCAGGAAGGCGGCGAATTCACCGAAACGCTTGGCGATAAAGGGGAAGACGACGGGCAGCAGGTCCGAGGTCTGACCGAGGAACCAGGCGATCGACGCTGCGACGAGGCCCGCGACGATACCGGCGACCATCGCGACGACGACGCCAGCCTTCGCACTGCGCCCGGCGCGCGCGGCCGCTGCGCCGACGATGGCGATCAGAGCCGCCATGGGCACGATGACGGACCAGCGCTCGTGGACGGTCAGGGAGACCCACATGGACCCGGAGGTCACGATGAGGAGGCCGGTGACCGACGAGGCGAGCGCGGCACTCAGGGCCGTGGATCCCCAGTGCTCGCTCGTGTGCCCCACGGAGTGATCGCGGGGTGCGGGCGCGTCCAGGATCGTCGCCGCGACCAGCGCGACCAGCGTGATACCCGTCAGGGGCACTGCGATGTCGAGGTTCTTCCAGTAGGCAACAGCCATGGGAGTGAGCGCCCCACCCAGGGCGAGGACTGCCTGCGCGAGCCACGGCATGTGCAAGCGCGCCAGCGTCGGCCAGCCGAGGGCCAGCAGGAAGGAGGCGAGCGCAACGATGGGACCGACGCTCCAGCGAGACCCGGGTAGCCACCACGCGACGATGGTTGCCGCCGCCAGCAGGGTAACGGTGAGTGTACCGATACTGTTGGGCACGTGCCGGGTGGCCAGGGTGTCGCGGCGACGCCCGCGGCCGGGGCCGCTTCGGGGTCGCGTGGGCGGGGTCGAGGTCATCACGCTTCCATGGTCCCACATCTGCGCCCTTGACGAGGCAGGGGCCACTCGCGCGGGTCGGGTTGCCCGCGCGTGGGGCTGGGTGTCGGTCCCACTTCACGCCGCCATGGCCTCAGCGATGAGGTGCGCGCTGTGGCGCACGCCCCGTGTGGGTTGATGCACGCCGCCACGGGATGCGCGCCAGCGTTGACTGGTCGTACAGTTGTGGGGCACGCCGGACCGGTATGCCCCGGGCTCCAAACTCTGCCGCTACGAGCGGCCTTCGCGCCGACAGGCGCATTCGGTTCGGCGCGCTTTGTCGTACATGCGCGCCGA
>NZ_ALCB01000032.1:0-14835 GCF_000282935.1 Actinomyces sp. ICM39 | reverse complement strand
GCCGGCCCCCGCGCCCTCCGCCCAGGAGGCCCCCGCGGCTGGTGGCGCATACTCTGCCCCCACGGGCGAACCCTACGGCGGATACGCGGCCCCGGCCTCGCCCGAGGCGGCTCCCGCTCCCACGGCTGTGGCTCCCACCGTCGTCGTCACGAAGAAGGGCCCGGGCTGGGGCGCCCTCCTCGGCGCGATGCTTCTGACGATCGGCCTGACCCTCGGTGCCGTGTTCTACGCGCGTCCGGCGATGCTGCGCGCGTCCACGCCCACGAACCTCAACGGGGGAACGGTGGCCACCGTGCCCGCCTCGAACAGCTCCGGGACGGACTGGACGGACGTCGCCGCCGCCGTCTCGCCCGCCGTCGTGACCATTCAGGCGCAGGGCGCATCCTCGGGCGGCACCGGCTCTGGCGTCGTCTACGACGCGCAGGGCGACATTGTTACGAACTACCACGTCATCTCATCCGCCCTGGGCGGCGGCCAGATTCAGGTCACCCTCGCAGACGGGCGCCTCTACACCGCCTCCATCGTTGGCCATGACAAGACCACCGACCTGGCCGTCATTCGCCTGGACAACCCGCCTTCGGACCTCACTGTCGCGCGTTTCGCGACCTCGGCGAACCTCGAGGTCGGTGCCCCCGTCATGGCGATCGGCGCGCCCCTGGGCCTGTCGAACACGGTGACGACAGGCATCGTCTCCGCGCTCAACCGTCCCGTCGAGGTCTCCATGGACGAGGACTCCTCGTCGCAGGACTCGCAGGCCTCCTCGGATCTCGTGGTGACGAACGCGATCCAGATCGACGCGTCCATCAACCCCGGTAACTCGGGTGGCCCGCTGTTCGACGCGAGTGGCGCGGTCATCGGCATTAACTCCTCGATCAAGTCGCTTGCAACCTCGTCGGACGGGCAGGCGGGCTCGATCGGCCTGGGCTTCGCGATCCCCTCCGACCTGGTCGTGTCCATCGCGGACCAGCTCATCGCCTCCGGCACCGCCTCGCACGGCATGCTCGGCGTGACCGTCAAGGCCGCGACCACGACCGTCGGCTCCGACACCTACGTGGGCGCCGAGGTCCAGGACGTCTCCGCAGGTTCCGGTGCCTCCGCGGCGGGCATCCGCTCCGGCGACGTCATCGTCAAGGTCGAAGGCCAGGAAGTGACCAGCCCCAAGCAGCTGATCGGCTACGTGCGCCGCTACAAGGCTGGCGACACCATCGCCATGACGATCGTGCGCGACGGCGCCACGCAGGATGTGTCCGTGCGGATTCAGTGAACTGTGCGTCGCGCGCGCTGCGTGCGCCCGGCATGGCGTGACCTGAGTCCCGCGCACTGACGAGGCCCGCTGTCCCTGTGAAGGGGCGGCGGGCCTTTGCGCGTGGTGGGCTTGCGAGGGTGCATATGCGCAGTTTTCGGCCGCTGATGTGCCGCACGTTGATGTGACGCCCCCGCATCTGGGCTTGTGTCGATGAGGATTCAACCTGATCGGGAAGATTCAACCCGTTCTGATCGGGTGGAATGTTCCCGATGGGGTGGAGCGTTGGCACAATCAAGCCGCTGAGTTGCCAGAAGTGGGTTCCGGCGTGCGTGAGGACGGGCTCTTGAAGCTTGACTAAGGCGTGATGCAGGATGTGGATCGATAGCCTTCCTCGTGATCACGCTTTGGCTTGTTCCTAAGTGGTGTTACACCACTTAGGAAGGTATTACACCAGCTGGGAACTGGTGTAATGCTCCCTAACTGGTGTAATGCTCCCTAACTGGTGTAATGCTCCGTCATCGGCGAATCCTTCGTGCGGTCAGACCCCATTCAGCTATTGCGCAGACGCATGAAAATGCGGGGCGGCGGGCCTATGCACGTCGATGAGTCGCTTAGACCCCGAGGGCGTCCAGCAGCGGGCGCATCTTCGCTTCGGTCTCGGCCAGCTCGGCGTCCGGGTCGGAATCCGGCATGATGCCGGCCCCGGCGAAGAGGCGCAGGCGCGTGCCCGATGTGAGCCCGCAGCGCAGTGCGATCGCAAACTCGCCGTTCCCCGCCGTGTCGACCCAGCCCACGGGCCCCGAGTAGCGGCCGCGCTCGGTGTCTTCCAGCTCCTCGATGAGGCGCATCGCCGCGTCACGCGGGGTGCCGCACACGGCGGCCGTCGGATGCAGGGCGGCCACCAGGTCGAGCAGATGCGTCTGACCTAGGCGTGCGTGCACGTCCGTCGCCAGGTGAACGACGTTTGGCAAGGACAGGAGGAACGGTCCCTGAGTCGTCACCGAGCTGCACAGCTGCGTCAGGATCGAGGACACGGACTCGGAAGCTAGGTCGTGCTCGCGCAGGTCCTTCGCGCTCGACGCGAGCATTTCGCCCTCGCCGGGCTTGCACGTGCCCGCCAGGACGCGCGAGCTCGCCGTGCCGTTCGAGGCCGCGATCAGCATCTCCGGGGAGGCACCCACCAGTGAATCGATGCAGAAGCGCCACGTCGACGGATACAGGTCGCTGAGGCGTTCAAGCAGGAAACGCTCGTCGAATCCGTGGGCGCACCGCACCGTCATATCGCGCGCCATGACGGCCTTGTCGGCGGCGCCATCGCGCAGGCGCTGCGCCATCGCACGCACGGAGTCACGCCACTGGCCCCGCGACATCGACCCGTGCCCAAACGTCAGGGACTCCGGCACACGCGGGGCAGGCCTCGCCTCGGCAATGGCCGCGTCAACCGCCGCCAATGGATCCGGGGCGTCCCCAATGCCCGCCGTGATCGCCCAGCGGGCCCCGGCCTCGTCGATGAGAGTCAGCGCGGGCACGAAGGCAACCGAGCGGGCGGGGGAACGGAACGCGAAGGACGCGAAAAGAACGGGGGAGGGGGCATCGTCGGCGGACGAGGCGGGGGTGGCCTCCCACGCGCGGCGCACGTCGGCGATCGCGCTCGGGGTCGCGGACTCGATCGTGAGCGCCCGTCCCAGGCCGATCATCTGGCGGCGCTCACCCAGCCAGGCGGCGCCCCCGGAGTCGGGAAGCAGGGACGTCAGTGAGCAAGTAGACCCCGGGTGCTGCGGGGGCAGGACCAACGCCCGAAAGACGAGGCGCGAGCATCCGAAGTCGTTGTGCATGGGTTCCATGGTAGGAGCAGGGGCGGCGGCGCGCTGGAAGACGTGCGAGTATTGACGCATGACTGAATCCCCGCGCGCGGACCTGAACAAGGATCCCAAAGAGATCGCCTCGATGTTTGACTCCCTCGCCTCGCGATACGACGTGATGGATGCGCTGATGACGGGCGGTTTGGACAGGGTGTGGATGACCGCCCTGCGTAAGGCTGTCGCACCGCACCCCGGCGAACGCATCCTCGACCTGGCGGCCGGCACCGGCGCGTCGTCGGCCGCGCTGGCCAAGGGCGGCGCCGAGGTCGTCGCCTGCGACCTGTCCGAAGGCATGATCGAGGTCGGCCGTGAGCGCCACCCCGAGATCGAGTTCGTGCACGGCAATGCCATGGACCTGGACTTCGAGGACGGCTCCTTCGACGCGGTCACCATCTCGTGGGGCCTGCGCAACATCCCGGACCCGGAGCTCGCGCTGCGCGAGATGGCGCGCGTCGTGCGCCCGCGCGGCCGCCTCGTGGTCCTGGAGTTCTCCACCCCGCCTTCGCGCGTCTTCCGCGGCATGTACAACGCCTACCAGTCGACCGTCATGCCTGCGATCGCGCGCCTGGTCTCCACGAACGACGGCGCCTACGACTACCTGGTTGAGTCGATTCGCGCGTGGCCGGCCCAGGAGGAACTTGGCCGCATGATCGCCGCCAACGGATGGAGTGAAGTCGAGTACCGCAACCTCACCGGCGGCATCGCCTGCATGCACCGCGCGGTCAAGCCGCTGCCGTAATCGCCGATACGACGAGGCCGGGGCCCCTTGTGTGGGGTCCCGGCCTCTCGCGTTGGGCGCGGAAGGCGTATCCGCGCCGGCGGGCGGGGCAGGGGCGCGTACCCACGTGCGCGTGACGCGCGCGCCCCGCCCCGGCCTCGTCCTTAGTTCTTCGGCGCGCGGCCCCGCACCAGCTTCCCCAGTTCTAGGTAGCCGGGCAGCGGCTTGTTCATGGCCTCGTTCGCGAAGGCGACGGGCGCGCCGTTCGGCAGCGGGTTGACGACGCGGATCGCGGCGGTCAGCTTCTGCGCGGAGTCGTTCGACCGGTACCCCTCGGGCAGCGGCAGGCGCGCGGTCACCCTCCCCGTCTGCCCCGGAAGGATCGAGGGCAGGGTGGACTCGATGGTCTGGGTGGCCACGATCGTGCCCTTCGAGTCGATGAGGACGACCTCGAGCGGCCACGTCGCGTAGAACGGTGCGACGCCGGTGTTCTTGATCTCCACGACCACGGTGGCCTTCACCTGGTTGTGGGTCACCGACGTGCGGGTCGCCTGCAGCGTGTAGCCCATGGCGGCGCTCGCGGCCTTGGCGCGCGTCAGCTCAGCGCCGGTGTAGCCAGTCGAGAACGCGTGCTGGTTGATGAGCCACGTCGCGTGCGCTTGCTGGATCGACTCGAGGGCCTTGTAATCGCGTCCTTCATCCTTGCTCTTGCAGTTCAGTGGCTCGGAGAAAGCGCATTCCTGGAAGGAGGGGTAGAGCTCGCCGCCGATGGGGGAGTGCTGCCAGGCATCCCCCTCGTCCTGCTTCTTCAGCTTGGGGATGAAGTGCCAGCTGGTCCCCTCCAGGGTCGCGTAGCCGAGGGAATCATCGTAGTAGCCCATGCCGTGAGCCTTCGTGGCCTCGGTGGGGTAGCGGTTCTGGATGAAGGTCTCGTCGAAGGCGTCGTCCCAGGCCTGGACGAGCTGGGCGCGGAACTCGTCCGACGGCATCCAGTTGATGGCATCCGGGTTTTGCTCGTTGACGTAGCCGTTGTAGGGGTAGGTGTGCTCCTCGCCCCAGAAGCCGTAGAGGCCCGCGGTGATGTAGCCGATGCGCGGGTCCCCGTCGTACTTATCGCCGAGGGCGTCCACGAAGTGCAGGAGCATCTCCTTCACGTTCGGGTCGTCGTAGTTGGGGGAGAATGAGATCTTCCTGTTGTTCTCGAAATCGTATTTGCGGCTCTGGTCCGTGCCACCGTCGATGAGGTACTGGGGCATGCCGGATTCTTTGCCGGGGGTGTCCAGGTAGAAGCGTATGGCCGCCTGGTGGCCGCGCGACGCGATGGAATCGAGCATGGCGTCGACCTTCGTGAAGTCGTAGGTGTCGCGTCCGGTGACGACGTCGTTCACGGGGAAGGGTGCCCATTCGAGCGTGTACGGCAGCGATCCTTGTGCCAGCACGGGTGCGTCGCCGACGGTGGGCGCCCACGGCATGAAGCCCTTCATCGGGTTCGAGACCGGGGCGGGTGCTTTTTTCAGGTCGGTCCACTGGGGTGTGGCGGCCGACGAGGCCGTGGCCGGCAGGGTGGCACCCACCAGTCCTGCGGTCGCCGCGAGAGCGATGGCGATGCGAGTAAATGTTCTCATCGCGAGGTCCTTTCAGTCATGAGTACTGCGGCTGGGGACAGGTGCGGCGTGGGCGCGACGCGTGGAGTCTGCGTGTGCGACGGTGCAGTGACGTGCGAGCTAGGACTCCACAGCTGTCAAGTGAACCATGTTGTGCATAGTGACTGCAACATTGCGGAAAACTCTGCCAGTAAGTGATTGTTTGACAAACCTATTGTGGGGCGTGTCGATTGAGTATGTGCGAGGCCGGGTCCCTCGGTGGGGTCCCGGCCTCGTCAATGGAGTGCGTGCGCTGGCTCGTTTAGTACGGTCCGCTGTCGACGACCGCCCACGTTCCATCGTCCTGCATTCGCAGGAAGACGACTTCGCGCCCCTTCACGGGCTCCAACGAGTCGTCCGAGTAGTTGCGCAAGTAGTAGACGTTTCCGTACCAGCGCGTCGGGTCAGTGTTCGGCTGCTGCCCATGGTTGTTGCTGCCCGTGATGGTGACGGTCGTGTGGGCGCGGTTGGCCAGGAGCGGCAGGAATTCACCCTGACCGTGCTCCAGGTCGGGCGTCTTCGTGTGGCTGCTCGCTCGTTCCGGTACTTCGTACACGCTCGCGCGGATGAATGCATAGGCGTTGGATTTATCGCGCGATGCATCCCACGTGTTACGCGTGATGGTGTAGGCGATGGCGACCTGCTCGGGATCGGTGCGGTCCACCTCGCGCGGGTCGGGCAGGAGGTCGGGGAGCCACTGGACCGATGCGGGATATAGGCACGTACCGAGCGGCGTGGGGGAACCGTCCTCGCAGGCGGGGGTGGTCGGCATCGCCTCCGTCGGCGTCGGCGCGGCTGTGGAGTCGCCGGATTCCTGGGTCTGCGTCTGGTCCGAGGAGGATTGTGGGGAGGATTGTGTGGACTGTGCCTGGCTATCTGCGCTGGGCTGGTGCGAGCCGCAGGCCGTACCTGTGATCGTGAGGGTGAGGACGGCTGCCGACGCGACGGCGATCAAGGCGCGTCGTTTGCGGGTATGAGTCTGTTCTTCTGAGCCCATGCGTGCTCCCCTTCAATGGTCGTGTGCTGAGGTGTATCGCGCGTGTCTTGCGCCGGATGAGTGGGTACTCGGCGTCAACGCTGGTCGTCTCGACGCGGGTCATCGTATCGAATTGCGTGAGGGTGTTGCGCGGGCTCGTCTCGGTGTGCGTGACGCCCGGCGCGACGAGGCCGGGGCCACTATTTACGACAACGCTTTGTTGCGCAAATGGGTGCTATGGGCGAGCCTAGCCCAGGCCTCGTTCGTTGAAACGGCGGGAAAAAGTGCGCTCGGTCGCCGAGGTGAGGGTGACCTAGCTAGGGTTGTTTGCGGAATGAAGTGATGTGCACACTTCATCCACCTTGCACACTCGCGCGGATGCACCCGCGCACCACATGACGGAGGAATGCCGTGGCATCCACCATGCCTAGCGACATGAGCGCTGACGTTGTCGTCGTCGGCGCAGGCCCTGGCGGGTCCTCCACCGCCTACCACCTGGCCAGAGCAGGCCTCGATGTCGTCCTCCTCGAGAAAAACCCGTTCCCGCGCGACAAAATCTGCGGTGATGGGCTCACCCCGGCCGCCGTCCACGAGCTCATCGCCATGGGCGTGGACACCGCCGGCTGGATGCGAAACCGCGGCCTGACCGTCATCGGCGGCGGCCACACCGTCCACATGGATTGGCCCGACCAGAAGTCCCTGCCCGGCTACGGCATGACCCGCGCCCGCATGGACCTCGACCACGCGCTCGCGCAGCGCGCCGTCGAGGCCGGCGCCCGCCTCTACGAGGGCGTCACCGTCGTCGGCGCCATCCAGGATGGCTCCGGCCGCGTCGTCGGCGTGCAAGCCAAGAGCGGGCGCGGCAAGAACGCCACCACCTTCGAGGTCCGCGCCTCCATCACCGTCGACGCCGGGGGAGTGGCCGCCCGACTGGCCACCAGCCTCGGCCTCGAAAAGAAGATGAACCGCCCCATGGGCGTGGCCGCACGCGCCTACTTCCACAGCCCCCGCGGCGACGAGGAATGGATGGAATCCCACCTCGAACTGTGGAGCGGCACCCCCGGCGCCTCCGACCTGCTGCCCGGCTACGGCTGGATCTTCCCCATGGGCGACGGCATCGTCAACGTTGGGCTCGGCTCCGTCGCCTCGCGCGCCGGCGCCACCAACCTGCCCTACCGCGAGGTCTTCAAGACCTGGACCGCGAACCTGCCCGAGGAATGGGGCTTCACCCCCGAGAACCAGATCGGTCAGCTCCGCTCCGCCGCCCTGCCCATGAGCTTCAACCGCAAGCCTCACTACGTTCAGGGCCTCGTCCTCGTCGGTGACGCCGGCGGCATGGTCTCCCCCTACAACGGCGAAGGCATCGCCCCGGCCATGAAGGCCGGACGCTACGCGGCCTCGTGCATCGCGCAGGCCCTGTCCCGCTCCCACCGCGCCGGCATCGACCGCGCCATGAGCGAATACCCCCACATGCTTCGCGACGAATACGGCGGCTACTACCAGCTGGGCCGCATCTTCGTCGCGCTCATCGAAAACCCGACGATCATGCGCACCTGCACGAACGTCGGGCTGCCCATTCCGCGCCTCATGACGCTCGTCCACAAACTCCTGTCGGACGGGTACGAGAGGACCGGGGGCGACTTCGACGACCAACTCATCACAATGCTGACCAAGGTGGTGCGCCCCGCATGACCACCACCACCGATAACCGGGAGGAACGATGACGAATCCCTACGTGCCGCTGCTCATCATGTCGGCAGCTGCCCTCGTACTAGCCTTCGGAGGCCTGGGTGCCTCCGCGATCCTGGGCCCCACCAAGAAGTCCAAGACCAAGGCCGACAACTACGAGTGCGGTATCCAGCCGACCAGCGCTCACCTCACCGAGGGTCGCTTCCCGGTGCGCTACTACCTGGTCGCCATGACGTTCATCATCTTCGACATCGAAGTTGTGTTCATGTACCCGTGGGCCGTCAGCTTCAACCAGCTGGGCCTGTTCGGACTGGTCGTCATGATGAGCTTCCTGGTCACCCTCTGCGTCCCCTACGCCTACGAATGGCGACGCGGCGGCCTGGACTACTGAGATATAAGTAAGGAAAAGACAAGTGGGACTTGAAGAATCCTTGCCCGCGGGTATCGCGCTCACCAGCGTCGAAAAAGTCCTCGGGCTAGCACGCAAGTACAGCCAGTGGCCCGTCACCATGGGTCTGGCGTGCTGCGCCATCGAGATGATGGCCGCCGGCACCCCCCGTTTCGATATGTCGCGCTTCGGCCTCGAGGTCTTCCGCGCCTCGCCGCGTCACGCCGACATGATGATCGTGTCGGGCCGTGTCTCGCACAAGATGGCGCCCATTATCCGCCGCGTCTACGACTCGATGCCCGAACCCAAGTGGGTCATCTCCATGGGTGCGTGCGCGTCCTCGGGCGGCGTGTTCAACAACTACGCCGTCGTCCAGGGCTGCGACCACATCGTCCCCGTCGACGTCTACCTGCCCGGCTGCCCGCCCCGCCCCGAGGCCCTCATCCACGCGGTCCTCGTCCTGCGTGAGCAGATCGGCAAGGAACCCCTCGGCGTCCACCGCCGCGAGATTGCGCGCCGCGCCGAGCAGGCCGCCCTCGAGGCGACCCCCACCCACCAGATGAAGGGACTCCTCGCATGAGCGACCTTTCCATCCCCGAGGACAACGCGTCCGCCGAGGTCACCCAGGCCTCGTCGCAGCGCGGTTTCGCCCTCCCCGAGCCCATCGCGCACCGCGAGGGCCTCTTCGGCGCGGGCACCGACTCCTCCACCTCCGGCTTCTCCGGACTGGTCTCCGACTCCTTCCTGCCCGGCGAGGCCTCCCGCCCCTACGACGGATGGTTCGACCAGGTCGTTGACGTCCTCGAAGAGCTCATCGCCGCCGATGGCCTTGACGTCGCCGACGTTATCGAAAAGGTGACCGTCGACCGCGGACAGCTCGGCATCTTCATCGCCCGCGAGCACATCGCGCGCGTCGCCAAGTACCTGCGTGACGACGCGGACCTGCGCTTCGAAATGTGCCTGGGTACCAACGGCGCGCACTACCCCCTGGATAAGGGGCGCGAGCTGCACGCCATCTACCCCCTGTACTCGATCACGCACAACCGCATGATCCGCCTCGAGGTCACGTGCCCCGACGAGGACCCCCGCATCCCCTCCATCGTCTCCGTCTACCCCGGAAACGACTGGCAGGAGCGCGAGACCTGGGACCTCATCGGCATCGTCTTCACCGGGCACCCCTCGCTCACGCGCACCGCGATGCCCGACGACTGGGTCGGACACCCCCAGCGCAAGGACTACCCGCTGGGCGGCATCCCCGTCGAATTCAAGGGCGCCGTCAACGCTTCCCCCGACGTTCGTAGGAGTGTGAACTGATGACCACCGCCTTCCACGCGCCCGCTGGCGCGACCGACCTGCCCATCGAGGACATCCCCGAGGTCCTCACCCAGGGCGGCGACTGGGACGACGTCCTGCACGAGATCGAGGCCATCACCTCCGAGCGCATCGTCGTCAACCTGGGCCCGGTTCACCCCGCGACCCACGGCGTTCTGCGTCTGATCCTCGAGCTCGACGGCGAGAAGGTCCGCGAGACCCGCGTCGATACCGGTTACCTGCACACCGGCATCGAGAAGAACATGGAGTACCGCACGTGGGCCCAGGGCGTCGCATACTGCACGCGCATGGACTACGTCGCCCCCTTCTTCCAGGAGGCCGCGTACTGCCTCGGCGTTGAGAAGCTCCTCGGCATTGAAGAGGACATCCCCGAGCGCGCGTCCCTCATCCGCATCCTCATGATGGAGCTGTGCCGCATCGCCTCGCACCTGGTCGCCATCGGCTCGACCGGTAACGAGATGGGTGCCACGACGATCATGACGATCGGCTTCCGCGCCCGCGAAGAGATCCTGCGCATCTTCGAGCGCATCACCGGCCTGCGCATGAACCACGAGTACATCCGCCCCGGCGGCGTCGTGCAGGACATCGGCGAGGGCACCACGGACTACATCCGTGACCGCCTGCGCCGCGCCCGTAAGGACATCGGCGAGCTCCAGGACATCCTCGTGGAGAACCCGATCTTCAAGAAGCGTCTGTGCGACGTGGCCGTCATGCCGCTGAGCGGCCTCATGGCCCTCGGCACGACCGGCCCCGGCGTCCGCGCCGCCGGCCTGCCCCTGGACCTGCGCAAGAGCCAGCCCTACTGCGGCTACGAGAACTTCGAATTCGACGTTCCCACCCGCGACAAGTCTGACGTCTACAACCGTACGATGGTCCGTTTCGACGAGTGCTACGAGTCGATGCGCATCATCTGGCAGGTTCTGGCCAAACTGGACCAGTGTGAGGGCGCGCCCACCATGGTCGCCGACCCCGAAATCGCCTGGCCCGCGCGCCTGGCGGTCGGCACCGATGGCCAGGGCAACTCGGCCGAGCACGTCCGCGAGATCATGGGGGAGTCCATGGAGTCCCTCATCCACCACTTCAAGCTCGTCACGGAGGGCTTCCACGTGCCCGCCGGCCAGGTCTACCAGACCGTCGAGCACGCGAAGGGCATCCTGGGCGTTCACCTCGTCTCCGACGGTGGCACGCGCCCGTTCCGCGCGCACTTCCGCGACCCCTCCTACGCCAACCTGCAAGCGCTGGCCATGATGACCGAAGGCGGCCAGCTGGCCGACGTGGTCGTCGCACTGGCCGCTATCGACCCCGTTCTCGGAGGCGTTGACCGATGAGCTACACACCCGACACCCTGGCACGCCTGCAGGCGGACGCCGCGCAGATCATCGCCCGCTACCCGGACGGTCACTCGCGCTCCGCGCTGCTGCCGATGCTGCACCTGATCCAGTCCGTCGACGGCTACGTCAGCCCGGACGGCATCGACTTCATCGCGGCCACGCTGGACCTGCCCCGCGCAGAGATCAGCGCCGTCGCAACCTTCTACACGCAGTACAAGCGTCACCCCACCGGCGAGTACCTGGTGGGCGTGTGCACGAACGCGCTGTGCGCCGTCATGGGCGGCGACGAGATCTGGGAAAAGGTCTCCGAGAAGGTCGGCGTCGGAAGCGACGAGACCAGCGAAGACGGCAAGATCACGCTCGAGCGCATCGAGTGCAACGCGGCGTGTGACTACGCGCCCGTCGTCATGGTCAACTGGGAATTCTTTGACAACCAGAGCCCCGAGTCAGCGCTGGCGATGATCGATGACATCCAGGCCGGCCGCGACATCCACCCGACGCGTGGCCCCATCGTGGCCCCCACGTTCAAGGAGAACGAGCGCGTCCTCGCCGGCTTCCTGGACGGCCACGAGAACGAAGGCCCCTCCGCGGGCCGCGCCACCCTGCTGGGCCGCGAGATCGCCGCGGCGAACGGCTGGACTGAGCCGGTTGCCGTCGAGGTCGCCGACGAGGCCACTGACACGAAGGGAGAAGAGGCGAAGTGAGCACCGCATACGTTGCACCCGGACCGCTGACCCCGATCCTCACCAACGGGTGGGGAGAGGAGCGTTCCTGGACGCTGGACTCCTACCGGAGCCGCGGAGGCTACCAGGGCCTCGAAAAGGCCCGCACCATGGAGCCCGCTGACATCGTGCAGGCCGTCAAGGACTCCGGTCTGCGAGGCCGTGGTGGCGCAGGCTTCCCGTCCGGCCTCAAGTGGTCCT
The DNA here is from genome assembly GCF_000282935.1 of Actinomyces sp. ICM39. Lineage (NCBI taxonomy): Bacteria > Bacillati > Actinomycetota > Actinomycetes > Actinomycetales > Actinomycetaceae > Actinomyces > Actinomyces sp. ICM39. The sequence goes on along the minus strand of NZ_ALCB01000032.1, from coordinate 2,727 downwards.
TCCTGCCCCCGGCCGACGGAGGTCCCCGCTACCTCGTGGTGAACGCCGACGAGTCGGAGCCGGGCACCTGCAAGGACATCCCGCTCATCATGGGCAACCCGCACGTCCTCATTGAGGGCATCGCGATCACGTCGCGCGCCATTGGCTGCGACCACGCGTTCGTCTACCTGCGCGGCGAGGTCACCCACGTGTACCGCCGCCTGCTGGAGGCCGTGCGCGAGGCGACCGAGGCCGGTGTGCTCGGCGACCTGCGCATCACCGCTCACGCGGGCGCCGGCGCCTACATCTGCGGCGAGGAGACGGCTCTGCTGGACTCCCTCGAGGGACGTCGAGGCCACCCGCGCCTCAAGCCCCCGTTCCCCGCGGTCGCCGGTCTGTACGCCCGTCCCACGGTCGTCAACAACGTCGAGACCATCGCTCAGGTGGCGGGTATCTTCCGCAACTCGCCCGAGTGGTTCGCCTCGATGGGCACCGAAAAGTCCAAGGGCCACGGCATCTTCTCCGTGTCGGGTCACGTGAACAACCCCGGCCAGTTCGAGGCCCCCTTCGGCATCACGATGCGCGAGCTCATCGAGATGGCGGGCGGCATCCGCGACGGCCACGAGCTGAAGTTCTGGACCCCCGGCGGTTCCTCCACCCCGATCTTCACCGAAGACGAGCTGGACACCCCCCTCGACTACGAGTCCGTGGGTGCGGCCGGTTCGATGCTGGGTACGCGAGCCCTGCAGGTGTTCGACGAGACCGTCTCGGTGGTCCGCGTCATCACCCGCTGGTCCGAGTTCTACCAGCACGAGTCCTGCGGTAAGTGCACGCCCTGTCGCGAAGGCACCTACTGGATGAAGCAAATCATGCTGCGTCTCGAGCGAGGCGAGGGGCGCCCCGGCGACGTCGACCTGCTCGACGAGATCGCACACAACATCGCGGGCCGTAGCTTCTGCCCGCTCGGCGACGCCGCAGCAACCCCGATCATGTCGGGCATCAAGCGCTTCCGCGACGAGTTCGAGGCGGGCCTCACCACGCCCGCCCGCGAGCTTTTCCCCTACGAGGCGTCCGCTAACTACGCGCGAGGAGGTGGCCGATGAGCGACGCACCCAACATGATCGACGTCACCATCGACGACGTTCAGGTTTCTGTCCCCCAGGGCACGCTCGTGATCCGCGCGGCCGAGCAGGCCGGCATCCGGATCCCGCGTTTCTGTGACCACCCGCTGCTGGCCCCCGTGGCCGCATGCCGCCAGTGCCTCGTGGAGGTCGGCATGCCCGACCGCAACACGGGCGAGCTGCGCTTCATGCCCAAGCCCCAGCCTTCGTGTGCGCAGACCGTCACCCCGGGCATGGTCGTCAAGACCCAGCACACCTCCGAGGTTGTCGACCGCGCCCAGCGCGGCGTCATGGAGTTCCTGCTCATCAACCACCCGCTCGACTGCCCGGTCTGCGACAAGGGCGGCGAGTGCCCCCTGCAGAACCAGGCACTCACGGAGGGCCGCGGCAAGTCCCGCTTCACCGACGCCAAGCGCACGTTCAAGAAGCCGCTGCGCCTGACCTCGCAGATCCTGCTGGATCGCGAGCGCTGCATCCTGTGCCAGCGCTGCGTGCGCTTCGGCAAGGAGATCTCGGGCGACGTGTTCATGGACCTGCAGGGTCGTGGCGGCGGCACCGCCCCCACGGAGCACCACTACTTCATGGGCGAGCAGGTCGGCGGCTTCGACTCGACCACGCTCGACTTCTTCGACCCGAAGGCCAAGGAGGCCTCGACCTCGTCCCTGTCGTCCCCGTACGGCACGGACGCGATCGTCGGCTCGATCAACGAGGGTGAGCTCTCCGTCGCCGAGCGCGACGTGTCGGGCCGCGCCTTCGCGTCCTACTTCTCGGGCAACATCATCCAGATCTGCCCGGTCGGCGCCCTGACCGCCGCGTCCTACCGCTTCCGCGCGCGTCCCTTCGACCTCGTGTCGACGGCGGCCGTGACCGAGCACGACGCGTCGGGTTCCGCGATCCGTCAGGACGTGCGCCGCGGCGAGGTCGTGCGTCGCATGAGCGGCAACGACCCCGAGGTCAACGAAGAGTGGATCACCGACAAAGACCGCTTCGCCTTCGAGTGGGACAAGGTTGATCGCCTGACCTACCCGCTCGTGCGTGAGGACGGCGAGCTGGTTCCCACCTCCTGGTCCGACGCGCTTGATCGCGTCCGTGAGGGCCTCGAAAAGGCCGGGTCGTCCGTGGGCTTCCTGCCCGGCGGTCACCTGACCTTCGAGGACGCCTGGGCCTGGTCGAAGTTCGCGCGCACCGTCGTTGGTTCCGACTCGATCGACTTCCGTTCCCGTCGTTCCAGCGAGGAAGAGCGCTCCTTCCTGGCCTCTCACGTGGCGGGCTCCGGCCTCGAGACCACGTATGCGGATCTGGAGAGCGCGGGTCAGGTGCTGCTGGTTGCCCTCGAGCCCGAGGACGAGTGCGGTGCCATGTTCCTGCGCCTGCGTAAGGCCACCCGTAAGTCGGGCCTGAAGGTCGCCACCGTCGCGCCCTTTACCTCGGCAGGTTCGCGCAAGATGAAGGCACAGGTCCTGCACGCGGCCCCCGGCGTCGAGCCGAGCGTTGTCGACGCGATCGCCGCTGGCGGCGCCTACGCAGACCTGGCTGAGGCCCTCTCCGGCGGCATCGTCCTCGTGGGCGAGCGCGCCGCGCAGACCCCCGGCCTGCTCTCCGCCGTCGTCGCTCTGGCCGAGCGCAC
>NZ_ALCB01000031.1:0-991 GCF_000282935.1 Actinomyces sp. ICM39 | reverse complement strand
GCCCGCGCGCTCGCCGGCCAGCTGGCGGAGCGCCTGACCGGCATCCCGCAGGCTTCGACGAACGAGGCCGGGGCCTCCTCGGGCGCATCTCCCGCGGAGGGGGTGCGCTCCCCCGGTGCGCGCGCCTGGGTGTCGACCGTGGCCGACCCGATGCGGGCGATGGACTGGGTGAACCTCTTTGCCCTGGCCGTCAACGAAGAGAACGCGGCGGGCCACCGCGTCGTGACGGCGCCGACGAACGGCGCGGCCGGCGTGATCCCCGCGGTCCTGGGCTACCTGGTGACGCACTGCCCGGAGACGGGGTCGACGCCCGGCGTGGCGGCGGGCCCCGCGACGGAGGACGGCGCGGTCACCCCGCTGGCGCACATCCGCATGACGACGGAGGACTCCTCGGAGACTTCTTCGGATGATCCCGCGTCGCCCGAGGCCTGCGCGGCCCGCCGCCGCGCCCTCGTGCACGACTTCCTGCTGGCGGCGACGGCGATCGGCGCCCTTATTAAGACGAACGCGTCCATCGCGGGCGCGGAGGTCGGCTGCCAGGGCGAGGTTGGGTCGGCTTCGGCGATGGCGGCGGCCGGCCTGGCGCAGGCCCTCGGCGGCACCCCGCAGCAGGTGGAGAACGCGGCGGAGATCGCGATGGAGCACTCGCTGGGTCTGACGTGCGACCCGGTGGCGGGCCTCGTGCAGGTGCCGTGCATCGAGCGCAACGCGATCGCGGCCGTCAAGGCGATCAACGCGGCGCGCATGGCCCTGTGGGGCGACGGCCGCCACACGGTGAGCCTGGACGTGGTCATCGAGACGATGCGCCAGACCGGCAACGACATGCTCTCGAAGTACAAGGAGACGTCGGAGGGCGGCCTGGCCGTCAACGTCGTGGAGTGCTGAGGCCTGGCCGGGCTTCGAGACGACGCGCAGAGCCACACATCAGCAACCCGGCCCCACTGGTGTGGAGGGCACCGGAGGGACCTGCCGCGGTGCCGGTGGGCGGTGG
>NZ_ALCB01000030.1:0-8020 GCF_000282935.1 Actinomyces sp. ICM39 | reverse complement strand
GGAGCCGATGGTGCTCCTCGACGAGATCTTCCAGGTGCTGGGCGCCGCCGGCTTCGAGGGCATCACGATGTGCAACGACCCGGGCCAGCAGGCCCAGGGCTGACAGAGACAACAAGGGCCGCCGCGCTCGCCTTCATCGGCAAGCGCGGCGGCCCTGCGTCTACCGTTTAGCGGATCGCCTCCATGACGCGCACGCCGTCGAGCACGCTCACGTAGGGCAGGGGGTTCACGCCGGACTCGAGGACGTACTCGGTGAGCTGGTCGCGCACGACCGCGCGCAGCTCGTCGGGGTTCCAGGGCTTGCCGATGTAGTAGTCCAGGCCCGCCTGGTTGACCGCTCGGATCGTGTCGGACTGGTCCGCCTGGCCGGTGACCAGGACCGTGCGGGTCGCACCGAAACGCTCGTCCTTCATGAGCTCCACGAGGAAGTCCACGCCCGACTTTCCGGGCAGGCGATGGTCGGACAGCACCAGCGCAAGCTCGTCCCCGTCTTCGACGATCTCGTCGATGACGGCCCACGCGTCGTCAACGTCCTCGGCGACTTCGAGCCGGATCTTGTCCCAGAACTGTTCAAGATCGCGCTCGAGTGCGTCGCGCACGTCTGCTTCGTCCTCAAGGGACAGGATTGTCAGGGTCATGATTCCTCCTCGTGTGGTTGGGCGGGCAGCGAGATCCGCATGATCGTGGATCCCGGGTGAGAGTCGATCGTGAGGGTGCCCCCATGATCGGCAATAATGCTTCGGACGATGGACATGCCCATGCCCAGGCCGAATCGGACGCGCCCCGCCTTGGTGGTGAAGTGGGGCTCCATAATCTTGTCGACGATTCCGGGGTCGATGCCCGGGCCGTTGTCGTGGATGGTGACGCTCACGCCCTCGGGCGTGGGACGCACGGTGATGCGGATGAGGGCGTCGGCCTCGCCGCGGGCGGGCAGCTCGGGCACGCCGCCCGAGGCCTCGGCTGCCGCGACCAGGTCGGCGTTCTCGTCCTCGATGGCCTCGGCAGCGTTGACGATGAGGTTCGTCCACACCTGCTGCAGCTTCGCCGGGTGCGCGTACACGGGCGGCACGTCCTCGTAGTCGCAGTCGATGCGAATGCCGCGCACCCTGTGGGCGGTGAGGCGCAGAACATCGTCGATGCCCTCGCGCACGTCCACGGGCTTGAGGTCCTCGGCGTCCGGGCGCGCGTAGCCCTTGAGGGACTGGGTCAGCTCAATGACGCGGTCGCCCGCGGCGAGCACCGAGCGCAGGGATCCGCCCAGGCGCGCCCCGGCCTCGTACGCGTCGATGCCGCCTGGGATCTGCGCGAGCGCACGCGCGCCGTCCGCCCCCTGGATCCCCGCGCGCACGAGGCGACGCGCGAGCGTGCGGTCACCGACGACGGGCAGGAGCTCCTTCATGAGGGCGCGCTCAACCGACGTGGAGCGCGGCGGTGCGGTGAGGGCGCGGGCCATCGCCTCCCTCGACGAGGCCGTGGCCGGTGCCGCGAGCGCGGCGTCGACATCCTCATGCAGGTGCTTGGCCGCGCGCACGAGGGCGGTCACCGGATTGTTGAGCTCGTGGGCGATGCCGGCGCTCAGCTCGCCAAGCATGGCGAAGCGCGCGCGTTCGACCAGCTCGGCGCGGGTGGCACGCAGGTCCTCGAGCGTGGCCGCCAGGGCCTCCTTCTGGGCCTCGAGGTCCTCGGCGAGCATCGCGTTTTGCAGGTGGAGGTCCTCGGCGCGCATGAGGCGGCGCGTCAGCGAGCGGATCGCGAGCGCGGTCAGGGTCGCGCCGATCGACGGGTCCTCAGAGATGACGATCTGGAGCTGCTCGGTCGTCAGGCGCACGAGCGTCGCCTCGGTCGCCGTCTCGCCCGTGAAGAACGCGTCCTCCGCGCGGGCCAACGACACGAGGCCGATGAGAGGGCCCGACGAGGCCAGGTGCGCCAGGACCTCACCCTGCGCCGAATCCCTGTGGAGCGACACCTGCCCGTCGAGCACCAGGTAGACGGCGCCCACCGGCTCGCCCTGGGTCACCAGCTGTATCCCCTCGGGAACGATGAGCCGAGGCCTCTGGCCGAGCACTCGCTCGACGCCGGCGAGGAGCTCCATGACGACCTCGTGCTCGTCGCGGTCCAGGCCCTCCAGGAGCGGGCCCTGCACGGCGAAAGGCGGCGGATCAGCGATGAGCGAGCGGATCTGCCTATCCGAATAGCCGCACCCCTGCAGGTATCGCACCATCGTCGAATAGGCCTGGCCTGCCAGCAGGGGAACCGTCCACGGGGACTTGAGGACCGAGGCGAGCGCGCATGACTGCATGCACCGGGCCAGGTCGCGGTGCTCGGGCTTATCCGTCACCACCACCCACTGCATGCGCTGCAGCGCCGGGAAAGTCCTCGCACGGTCAATGAGCGCATCAATATCGTCGACCTCGGAGGTCACCAGGCCCATCAGCACATGGTCGCCCGGGTTCAGGCTGGCCTCGTAGGCGGCCAGGTCCTCAATCTCGTCGATGCGATCCAGGCACAGGCCCGGGAATGCGTGCGCTAGATCCCTCGTAACGGGCGCGGCAATCGAGCGCGAGTCGTCGCCTACGACCAGCATGTGAATCGGGTAGCCGGCTCGGTGCCCGCCGCTGCGCACATCCGTGCGAGCCAGCACCGAGGCGTCCTCCGCCGCCGGCCCCTGCGTCCACCCGCGGGCCAGCCCCGGCCGGGGGCGCGCCGCCCCCGAACCGACCATGGCCTCGTCCCCGGACACGTCACATCACCCCAATGAATCCCCAGGTCAGCGGCGCGATGAACGCCAGGAGGATGATGCCCACAACGCCCACCACGATGCCGACAATCGCCATCTCGCGGGTCGGGGTCGTGCCCGTCGAGTAAGCGATCGCGTTCGGCGGGGTCGAGATCGGCAGGCACATGCCGAGCGAGCAACCCAGGGCGATGACGATGGCGATCTCGGCGGCGCTCGTGGAGACCGTCGTCGCCAGGCCCATACCCATGGGGATCAGGAGGTTCGCGGACGCGGAGTGCGAAATGACGTTCGAGGTCACCCAACCCACGAGGGCCAGCACGAAGATCAGGAGGATACCGGGGATCGAGGCCCACTGGATCGAGCCGAGCATCCACTTGTCGAGACCCGTCGCGGCCACGCCCGACCCCAGCGCAATACCGCCCGCGACCAGCCACAGGACCGGCCAGTCCAGGGCGCGCAGGTCGTCGCCGCTCATCACCTTCGTCATCAGAAGGACCACGACCGGCAGGAAGCCCACGACGTTGGCAGAAATGTGGTGCAGCGACTCCGTCATCCACAGGAGGATCGTCGCACCCGCGACCGAGTAGAAGATGATCGCGCTGCGCGACTTCTCGAAGCGCGCCGACGTATCAATGTCGAACTTGGCGTCGCTGGGGATGTAGCGCCACGCGATGAACGCCCACGACAGAGCCAGGAGCACCAGCATGAGCGGGACGGCCGCGAGCATCCACTGCAGGAAGGTCACCTTCACGCCCGCGTTCTCCAGGGCACCCAGAGCGATCGCGTTCGGGGGCGTTCCGACCGGCGTGCCCATGCCGCCGACGTTCGCGGCGACCGGGATCGACAGGGCGATACCGGTGCGCGCCTTACCCTCGGGCAGAGCCATGATGACGGGCATCATGACGGCGAACATCGTCGCCGTGGTCGCCGTGTTCGACATGAACATACTCATGATCGCGGTGATCAGCATGACGCCCATGACGGTCAAGCGCGGCTTGCCCATGAAGGGCTTGAGGAGGACCGCCGACAGGGCGCGGTCAAGCTTGTACTTGGCGGCGCCGTCGGCCACCATGAAGCCGCCCAGGAACAGGATGATAACCGGGTTAGCCAGGGCACCGAAGAACTTCGTGTATGCCGGGGCACCCTCACCCACGCTCAGCAGCGCGTGGTCCGAAATAAACAGGACCTCCAGGAAGATAACGAGGACGGCCGTGCCCGCGAGCGGCACCGCCTCCGTCACCCACAGCAGAATCGCCGCCAGGAAGATGCCGAACATGCGCGTACCGGCCACATCGAGGCCGGGTAGCTGCACGAACAGGCAGGTCACGATGCACGCCAGCGCCGCTACGGCGCCGAATACCTTGACCGGGCTGATTGATTGCTTCTTCTTCGAGAAATCTGCCGGTCGCGTGGACATATTCTGAGCGGAGCGCGGATTGATTGACACCGCGCCCTTGGAGCGTCGAGCCATTATGTGAAGACCTCATCGTCTTGCGTGGATAGTGTCCGACCAGTGTATGCCAGCACACACAAAAAGGGAAACCGGGGTGGGGCTTCCCGATGCCCCACCCCGGCTTAATGACGAGGCGCTGATCGACGCTTGACACCTCTCTGCCGATCACAGACGGCAAGATGCGATAACCGAGTCGCCTACTCCCAGTCACCGAACCGCGCGGGACCGGCTACTCGGCCCCGGCCTCGTCAATGTCGTAGCCCGTCGGGAGGGCACCCGGACGCTCCGGCTCCCACCCGAGCGCGGGGGCCACGTACTCCGCGAAGTTGCGGATAATCGACCAGTTTTCCTCGAATCCGAGCTGGTTGGGGATCGTCAGGAGGAGGGTGTCGGCCTCCGCGAGGGCGCGGTCCTGGCTCAGCTGCTTAATGAGCGTCGAGGGCGGTGTGGCCGTCGGCGATCAGGTCCAGGGCTGCGGCCTCCTCGGCGAGATAGAGGGGGTTCTCGTAGCGCATGTCTGAGTTATGGCGTTGGACGGAACACCTATTGCTTGCGGGCACGCGCAGCCCGCAGTCCGTTGGCGATGACGACGACTTCGGCGACCTCGTGCACGAGGACGACCGCTGCCAGGCCGAGCACGCCGGTGATCGCCAGCGGCAGCAGCACAGTGATGATCGCCAAGGACAGAACGATGTTCTGGTTGATGATCCTGCCGCCGCGGCGGGCGTGGCGCAGAGCCTGCGGGATGAGGCCGAGGTCGTGGCCGGTGAAGGCGACGTCGGCGGACTCGATCGCGGCGTCGGAGCCGGTCGCGCCCATCGCGATGCCCACGGTCGCCCCGGCCAGGGCGGGCGCGTCGTTGATGCCATCGCCGATCATCGCGGTCGGCGACGTCTCCGAGAACCCGGCGACGATACGAGCCTTGTCCTCGGGACGCAGCTCGGCGTGCACGTCGCCGATCCCGGCCAGCTTCGCCAGCGCAGCAGCGGTGCGGGAGTTGTCGCCGGTGAGCATGCTCACCTCGACGCCCTGGTCGCGCAGGGTCCGCACGACCTCGGGGACCTCGGGGCGCAGCTCGTCGCGGACGCCGATCGCACCGGCCAGGAAGCCGTCGACGGTGACGAGCACGCAGGTCTGCCCCTCGGCCTCCAGGTCTTCGACCCGGGCCTTGAGCGGACCGGCGTCAATCCAGCGCGGACTGCCCACCGCCACCCTGCGGCCGTCGACCAGGCCACCGATGCCGTGCCCGGCCTCCTCGGCCACGTCCTGCGCGGCGGGGGTTCCCCGGCCCGCGGCGGCGATGGCGGCGGCGAGTGGGTGCGTCGAGTGCTGCTCCACTGCGGCAGCCCAAGCAAGCACCTGTGCATCGTCGAACCCATGGGCGGCGACGATGGCGGTTACCTCGGGCCGGTTGCGGGTCAGAGTGCCGGTCTTGTCCACGGCCAGGTGCCGGATACCGCCGAGGCGCTCGAAGGCGGCCCCGCTCTTGATGACGACGCCGAACTTGGTCGCCGCACCGATCGCGGAGACCACGGTGACGGGCACCGCGATCGCCATCGCGCAGGGGCTGGCCGCGACGAGGACGACCAGGGCGCGGGTGATCCAGGTCTCCGGGTCACCGAGCAGGGACCCGAGCACGCCGACGAGGACAGCGAGGACCATCACGCCGGGCACCAGCGGGCGGGCGATCCGGTCAGCGATCCGGGCTCGGTCGCCCTTCTCGGCCTGGGCCTGCTCTACCAGCTCCACGATCGTGGTCAGTGAGTTGTCGGTGCCCGCGGCGGTCGCCTCGACCTCCAGCACGCCGGCGCTGTTGATCGCGCCCGCCGACACCGCTTCTCCGGGCGCGACCTCGACCGGGATCGATTCACCCGTGATCGCCGAAGTGTCCAGGCTCGACCGGCCCGAGCGGACCAGCCCATCGGTCGCGACCCGCTCGCCAGGGCGGACCAGCAGCACGTCGCCGACGGCGATCTCCCTGGCCGGGACCGAGGCGGAGGTCCCGTCGCGCAGCACGGTCGCGGTCTCCGGCACGAGCTTCAGCAGCGCGCGCAGCCCGCCGCGGGCGCGGTCCATCGCCTTGTCCTCCAGGGCCTCGGCGATCGAGAAGAGGAACGCCAGCGCGGCCGCCTCCTCGACGTAGCCGAGGATCACCGCGCCCACGGCGCTGATCGTCATCAGCAGCGCGATCCCGAGCTTGCGCTTCACAACGAGATTCCGAATCGCACCGGGCACGAACGTGTACGCGCCCAGCAGCAGGCCCGCCCAGAACGCGACCAGCGCCGCGATGTGCAGCCCCGACCACTCCAGCGCCAGGCCAGTGCCGAACGCGACGCCGGAGAGGATCGGCACGACCAGGCCGGGATCACGCCACCACGGGCGCTCTACCTCCTCTGCCTCGTCCGCGGGACTGGTCGTCGGCTCGTCGCAGCCGCAGGCGGCGCTCACGAGGCGTCCCCCGAACTGCTCGCGGCGCAGCAGCCTGGCACCGAGCAGGCTGGGTCGATGCACGGCGCGCTCTCGTCCACGGCGAGGGTCACATCGACCAGTGCCGTCAGCGCCGCGGCCAGGTGCGGGTCGGCGATCTCGTAGCGAGTCTGGCGGCCCTCGGGCTCGGCGACCACGATCCCGCAGTCGCGCAGGCAGGTCAGGTGGTTGGACACGTTCGAGCGGGTCAGCCCCAGCTCGCGCGAGAGCACCGCGGGGTGGCTCGGGCCGTCAAGCAGGGACATCAGGATCCGGGAACGCGTCGGGTCGGCCATGGCCCGGCCGAGCCGGTTCATGACGTCGAGGCGCGAAGCAATAGTCAGCATGCACTGAACTATACAGTGATAGCTGACCAATAGTCCAGTTGCAGGGGCTGCCGCACGTGCTCCGCGCGCTTGCGGCGCTCGGCTCGGCCGGGCCGTCACCAAACGGGGGAAATGGCGTCATTAGAGGTACGACACGCCGGCGACACGCCGCTAACCAGCTTCTAATGCTGCAAAACCCCCACCGCAGCCAGCCTCGTGCGCCACGTCGCCTACAAGACCTGGGCGCAGGGCCGATTGGCGCGAAAAAATCGCCCAGCACGGCCCCTTCAGCGGCATTTCCGCGAAAAGTTCGCCCAGCAAGCGTAAAAACGCCAATTTTGAGCCATTGTGAGCGCGCAGGGCGAACTTTTTCGCGCTCACGCACACATCAGGCCACGCTGGGCGAACTTTTTCGCGCAAGAGGAGCGACAACGTGGCGACTTTGAAACCGACAACACCACTGCGCGCCCCTGAACAGCAACCATTGAAACCGGCATCACCTCTGCACCCGAAAACTGCACCAAAAACACCCATTTCGCACCCACAAAGGCGATGACGGTTTCAATCCCACACGAGCACGAGCGAGCAAAGGCGATGGCGGTTTCAGACAACCGGCCAACCTGGCTCGCGGGTTCCAGCTGCGCGACCAGCAGGTATCAATGTGCCCGCTACCCCAAAAACTCGCATGCAATTCCCCCGCGCACACTTCATGCTTTGAAATATAATCGTTGAAATTCCGGGCTTTTCACTCAGTGACGAACTGCAGGTGTCAGGGAATTGCATGCGAAACTGAGGACAGGGAACGCTTCGAGGCACGGGGCCTGGCTGTGGTGCCCACGGGAGCAAGAACATCACCGCCACCCATATTTCGCACGTAATTTATCGCGGTCATTTTTCGAGACACCCCAAAAACGTTGCAATTCCAACGACGCAAATTCAATGTTTGAACAAGCCGCAGGGGAATTACGTGCGAAATTGATGGGCGGTGGCGGGGCCTGGCCGCGGTGCCGGTGGGCGGTGGCAGGGCCAGGGCGGGCC
>NZ_ALCB01000029.1:0-26099 GCF_000282935.1 Actinomyces sp. ICM39 | reverse complement strand
CCGCCGACCAGCACACACAGCGGCCAGGCCCATCAAAGCAGGCCAAGCGACGGTCGAAAACCAGCCGGGCCCTCCGGCGCCCGGAACACCCGTGGGACCACAAGCAGACCGAGCAGCGCTGGGCATTAGCTGGGATACGCTACGAAATCTTCTCCATCGGAGCCATGCGCACAAGCAGGCGCTTCTCGCCCAGGCCGAAACGGATGCGGGCCACGGTGCGCGGCCCCTCGCCTTCGATGCCGGTGACGGTTCCGGCGCCCAGGGTCGCGTGCTTGATGCGGTCGCCGACTTTGAGGGAGAGCACCGGCTTGTCCTCGGCGGGCTTGGCGGCGGGAGCCACGCCCATGCGGGTCACCTTGCGAACACCCGAGGGCTGCGCGGAGGCGCCGCCACGGCCGGAGCCGAAGGCACCCGTGTCGGCATCACCCCACGGGTCGCGCCCCTCAGAGCGACGGGAGCGCCCGTAGGAACCCGAGCCGTACGATCCCGACCCGTAGGAGCCGCCGTAGGACGCACGCATGCGCTCCCCCGACGTGGCCGCGCGGCGCACGTCGAGGAGCTCGGCGGGGATGTCGTCGAGGAACCGTGAGGGCGGCATCTCCTGCGGGGTGCCCCAGGCGCTGCGCACGGCCGCGCGCGTCAGGTACAGGCGTTCGCGCGCACGCGTGATGGCCACGTACGCGAGGCGACGCTCCTCCTCGAGCTCGCTTTCATCGCCGAGGCTGCGCTGGTGCGGGAAGGTGCCGTCCTCCATGCCGGTGACGAACACGACCGGGAATTCGAGGCCCTTCGCGGTGTGCACGGTCATGAGGGTGACCTGCCCGCCGCGCTCGCCCTCCGCGGGCACCTGGTCCGAGTCGGCCACGAGGGCGACGCGCTCGAGGAAGTCCGCGAGTGTTCCACCCGGAGCGTCTGCCGCGAAGGAACCCGCGACGGAGTGCAGTTCCGCGAGGTTTTCCACGCGCGAGGCGTCCTGCGGGTCCTCGCTGCGGCGCAGCTCCGCCAGGTAGCCGGTGCGGTCCAGGACCTCTTCGAGGATGTCGGCCTGCGATGCACCTCGCGCCTCCGCGGCGCGCAGGGTTTCGATGAGTCCCCAGAAAGCAGCCGCCGACTTCGCGGCGCGCGGGGTGATCCCGAGGACCTCGGGAGCAGTCTCGGTCGCGTTCTCGGCAGGGGACGAGGCCGGGGCCGCAGCCGCGCTCTCATCCGCACCGTCACGAGCACCGGGGTTCTCCCCCGCCGCTCCACCTGAGGAAACGGGAGCCGAAGAATCAGCCGAGGCCTCGTCCGGGGACGTGGAACGCGCGAGGGCGTCGACGTCGATCCCCTCGCCCTCACCCGCGGGACAGCCGGCGCGCAGCCACAGGTGACGCAGGGCCGCGCCGAAGGAGATGCCGTAGTGGGCGGCGTGCGCAGCGATCGCCTCCTCGGCCTTCGCGCCGATGCCGCGCTTGGGGACGTTGAGGACCCGGCGGGCCGCGACCGTGTCGTCAGGGTTGGAGATGACCTGCAGGTACGCCAAGGCATCCTTGATTTCGCGTCGCTCGTAGAAGCGGGTGCCGCCGACAACGCGGTACGGGATGCCCTGGCGCACGAGGAGTTCCTCCAGCGCGCGGGACTGCGCATTGGTGCGGTAGAAGACCGCGATGTCGCCCCACTCAACCCCGGAGTCCGCGAGGCGATCGATCTCGCCAACGACGAAGCGGGCCTCGTCGTGCTCGGAATCGGCAGCGTCCAGGGTGATGAGCGCGCCGTCGCCCGAGGCCGTCCACAGGTTCTTCGCGCGGCGCCCCGTGTTGCGGGCGATGACAGCGTTCGCGGCCGACAGGATGTTCTGCGTCGAGCGGTAGTTCTGCTCGAGCAGGATCGTGCGCGCGCCCGTGAAGTCGCGCTCGAACTCCTCGATGTTGCGGATCGTGGCGCCTCGGAAGGCGTAAATCGACTGGTCGGAGTCGCCCACGACCGTCAGCTCGGCGGGCTCCACGCCGTCCTTGCCGTCCCCCACGAGGGCGCGCACGAGGACATACTGCGCGTGGTTCGTATCCTGGTATTCGTCCACGAGGATGTGGCGGAAGCGCCGGTGGTAATGCTCGGCGATCAGCGGGTTCTCGCGCAGCAGGTCAACCGTGCGCATGATGAGGTCGTCGAAGTCCAGCGCGTTCGAGGCACGCATGCGCTTGTCGTACTCAACGTAGGCCTCCGCGACGATGCGTGAGACCGGGTCCTTGCCCGCCGTCTCCGCGTAGCGCGCCGGGCCGATCAGCTCGTTCTTCGCATCCGAAATGCGCGCCGCCACCATCTTTGGCGTGAAGCGCTTGATGTCCACGTCCATGGCCTTGAGGACCATCTGGATGAGGCGCTGGGAATCCTGGGCGTCGTAAATCGTAAACGACGAGGACAGCCCGGCCGCCTCGTGCTCGTAGCGCAGGAGGCGCACGCACGCCGAGTGGAAGGTCGACACCCACATGCGTCGCGCGTCGTCCCCCACGAGGGCGCCCGCGCGCTCGCGCATCTCGGCTGCCGCCTTGTTCGTGAAGGTGATCGCCAGGATCTCCCCCGCCCGCGCGCGGCCCGTGGCCAGCAGGTATGCGATGCGGTGCGTGAGCACGCGCGTCTTGCCGGAGCCTGCGCCCGCCAGGATCAGCAGCGGCGAGCCCGCGTGCGTCACGGCCTCGCGCTGACGATCATTGAGGCCGCGCGTCAGCGACTCGGGGTCCACGCTCGGGCGCGAGGGACGCTCCCAGCCCGACGAAAAACCACCCGAAGAAGCGGGAGGCTCCCACGCCGACGGCGCACCCGATGCCCCACCCGGCACGGCGATCTCCGGCCACACGTCGGAGCCCAAGGCGTCCTCCACGTCAAAGGCGGGCACCTCTGGCGGCACGTAGTCGTCCTGAAAACCCCCGTCGGGGCCGATCAGGAAACCAAGGTCAGGCAAAGAAGTCGAGTCACTCATCGCCTCCAAGGGTAAACCGCCCCACCCTCACCTGCGACCCCCGCCCCGGGTGGCACCAACCACGAAAGGCGGCACACAACGAGGCCGGGTCCTCCCCGCGCTGATACGCGACGGAAACCCCGGCCTCGTCGAAGCGATTACTTCTTGCGGTACAGCGACTTCGTCGCGTACACCGGCTCCGTCGTCACCTGGATGCCCAGCGAGCGGAAGATGCCCTCATCCACGGGGCCCAGGATGACCGACTCGTGCACGTCGCAGTCGCGCAGCGCGCTGAGCTTATCCAGGGCGCGGCGCGCGTTGTCGTCGCCGTTGGCACTGACCGCGAGCGCGATGAGGACCTCGTCGGTGTGCAGGCGCGGGTTGCGCGAGCCCAGGTCGCGGGTCTTGAGGCGCTGGATAGGCTCAATGGACTGAGGAGCCAGAAGCTGGACCTCGTCGGGCAGATCTGCGAGCTTCTTGAGGGCGTTGAGCAGCATCGCCGAGGAGCAGCCCAGCAGCGCCGATGTCTTGCCCGTGACGATCTGGCCGTCGGGCAGCTCGATCGCGGCGGCCGGCTCGCCCGTGGCCTCGGCCAGCTCGAGGGCCGGACGCACGACCGGGCGGTCCATGCGCCCCACACCCACGCGGCTCATCAGCAGGGAGATGCGCGCCGACTGCACGGGCTCGCTCATTTCCTTTTTCTCGGTCACGAGGGCCTTGTAGTAGCGGCGAATGATCTCCTGGCGCGAGGCCTCCTTGCAGGCCTCGTCGTCGACGATGCAGTGGCCCGCCATGTTGACGCCCATGTCCGTAGGGCTCTTGTACGGGGAGGATCCGAGGATCTTCTCGAAGAGGCGGTTCAGGACCGGGAAGATTTCGACGTCACGGTTGTAGTTGACGGTCTTGATCCCGTACGCCTCCAGGTGGAAGGGATCAATCATGTTGACGTCGTCGAGGTCGGCGGTGGCCGCCTCGTAGGCGATGTTCACCGGGTGATCGAGCGGAATATTCCAGATCGGGAAGGTCTCCCACTTCGCGTACCCAGACTCGATCCCGCGCTTGTGGTCGTGGTACAGCTGCGACAGGCAGGTCGCCATCTTGCCGGAGCCCGGGCCGGGAGCCGTCACGACCACGAGGTTGCGGCTGGTCTCCACGTATTCGTTGGCGCCGTAGCCCTCGTCCGAGACGATGCGCTCGACGTCCGAGGGGTAGCCGGGGATCGGGAAGTGGCGGTAGACGCGGATGCCGAGCTTCTCGAAGCGTTCCTTCACCTCGGCGGCCGCCTTGTTGTCATCCGTCCACTGCGTGATGACGACGGAGCCGACGTACAGGCCACGCTCACGGAATTCGTCGATCTGGCGCAGAACCTCGTCGTCGTAGGTGGTTCCCATGTCTGCGCGGACCTTGCGGCGCGCGAAATCCTTGGCATTAACGGCGACGATGATCTCCACTTCGTCGGCCAGTTCGCGCAGCATACGCACCTTGTTGTCGGGCGTAAAACCGGGCAGAACGCGCGACGCGTGCATGTCGTCGATCAGCTTGCCACCGAACTCCAAATACAGCTTGCCGCCGAATTCGCTTCGTCGCTGGGCGATGTGTCGAGACTGCATCTCGACGTACTGATCACTATCAAAACCGATGCGGTGCATGCATCCTCCGAGGTCGCGGATTGAAAGGGGCCGTCCGTGCGGGGCGGTCAGGCGCTGTCACGCTCTCGGGATTCCATTGTAGGCACGCATGGGCCGCGCGCTCCGGATGAGGAACGCGAAAGGGGTCCGACCTCACACGATGTGTCGCTGCATCGCCCAGCGCGTCAGCTCGTTGCGGTTGGAGAGCTGGAGCTTGCGCAGGACCGCGCTCACGTGGGTTTCGACGGTCTTGATGGAGATGAACAGGTCGTGGGCGACTTCCTTGTACGTGTAGCCACGGGCGATGAGGCGCATAACCTCCTGCTCGCGGGCGGACAGGAGGTCCAGCTCGGTGTCGGTCGTGGAGACCTCGCCGGTACCGAAGGCGTCGAGCACAAAGCCGGCCAGGCGCGGGCTGAAGGCGGCGTCCCCGGCGGCGACGCGGCCGATAGCCTCGACGAGGTCGGGGGTGGAGATCGACTTGGTGACGTATCCGCGGGCGCCCGCGCGGATGACCTGGACGACGTCCTCGGCGGCATCCGAGACGGACAGTGCCAGGAAGTGCAGGCCCTCGATGTCGCGGCACGTACTGGCCACTTCGGCCCCGCCTCCGCCGTTTCCGCCGGGCAGGTGCACGTCGAGGAGGGCGACGTCCGGGGTGAGCGCACGACAGGCGGCGATGGCGCCCTCGACGTCGGAGGCATCACCGACGACCTCGAGGTCGGCCCCTGAGTTTTCGAGCTCGGCGCGCACGCCTGCCCGAACCATGGGGTGATCGTCGATGACGAGGATGCGAATGGTCACTGTGTCCTCCCGTTGGGCGCTGTTTCTTCCAGGATATCGGAGCGCGGCACGCTCAGAGCGATTTCGGTTCCGCGGGCGAGACGCCTGATCGTGGCGTTACCCCCGGCTCGGCGCATGCGTCCGACGATAGAGTCACGCACGCCGTGGCGGTCGGCCGCGATGGTGGCGGGGTCGAATCCTTCGCCGTTGTCTTTGACGAAGGCTTCAACGGCTCGGGGGCGCACCTCGACGTAGACGGAAACGGGAGGGGCGCCGTGGCGCACGGCATTTTGACAGGCCTCGGCGAGGGCCGCGACGAGTGCGAGCTCGCCGGGTCCCGGGCGCATGTCGCCCACGACGACGACGCTGATGGGCACGCCGTAGCGGCTCTCGACGCCCACGACCGCCTCGGTGACGGCGGCCTCGAGGGAGTCGGCGGCCTGCGCGTGGCCCGTGTAGAGCCAGGCGCGCAGCTCGCGCTCCTCGGTGAGGGCGATGGCGCGCACGCGGGCGGGATCCTCGGCGGATGCGCGGATCAGGGTGAGTGCTTGGAGCACGGAGTCATGCAGGTGGGCGGCGATGTCGGCGCGTTCGGATTCGCGCACGCGCTGTGCCTGGGCCTGCGACAGGTCCTTCGTGGTGCGCAGCCACATGGGAACGAAAGCGAAGAGTACGCCTGCCACCAGGGCGGCACCGATGAGGCCGCCACGCAGCAGGATCACCGGCGGGTTGTCGCGCGAGGCAACCATGACGACGCCGAGGCTGAGCAGCAGGAGGCCGGCGGCAACAATGCCGACGAAACGCAACGATCGCCACCCGTTCACATCACGGCTCTGGCTCCACACAAGCGCGATACCCGAGATGATCGAGACGATGGCCCCCATGTCTCGCCAGTCCAGAGTGCCCGTCGCGTTCAAGACGGTACCCACGATCGCCGCCACAACCAGGGCGACGCCGACGACGATCATGCGATTGCGCGACACCTGGGCGGCGCGTTCCTCGCGCAAACGGACGAGGCCGGGACTCAGCGTTCCCGCACCATTCTTCTCTGGGGAATCATCGGGGACCGTCACCCACAGCCACAGATAAACGCCGATGCCCACACCAAAGGCGGTGAGGCAGATGAACATGACGCGCACGAGCGAGACCGGCAGCCCAAGGTGTACGGCGAGGCCCGAGCACACGCCGGCCATCCAGGGGGCCGGCATGTCCGGGCTCGAGGCGGTCGCGCGCACGAGCGGTGGCCTACTGGGCGGCGCCGGAATCGGCGGAGTCCACCCTGGCCGGGGGGAGTTCACGGGTCTGCTCACGCTTCCATTGTGGCACGTCTCCGGGGCAGCCCCCGGGACACCCCCACCACAATCAGGGGCCGTTCAGGGGGTCCCCTACTATCGGGGTGCCCGGTCTCTTTGGTTGAGTAGTGGTATCGATCCACGCCGCGTGGATCCCATCGAGAGGAAGTGCATGATGAGTTGGTCCACTGGCACACCGGACCCCAACGCTGGCTATGAGCAGCGCCCGCCCCGCAGTGGTTTCTTTGATTCCGTCCGAGGCTCAGGATGGTACCGAGCTAAGCCCCGCGTCATCGGAGGCGTCTGCTCGGGTATCTCCGCCCGCCAGGGATGGGACCTGTCCCTCGTGCGCGTCCTCGTCGCAGTTGGCGCGTTCTTCATGCCGGTCGTGGCCATGGCCTACGGGCTCGCCTGGCTGCTCCTGCCCGAGGCTGAGGACGGTCGCATTCACGCGGAAGAGACCGTCGAAGGGCGCTTCGACGTGGCCGTTATCGGCGGCGTATTGATGGTTCTCGCTTCTGTTACATCGTTGCTATCCGATGTCGGCATCTTCAGCGTCCTGGGAATCGGCTGGTTCAGGCTGATCGTGATGGCGGCCGGCATGGCCGCAATCGCGGCCATCATCGTGGGCATCGCGCGTTCTGGGTCGCAAGGCCCGAGCAAGCCGCGCCCCCAGTACGGGACCCCGCAGTACGGCGCGCCCCAGTACGGGACCCCGCAGTACGGCGCGCCTTCGGGTGCTCCTACCCAGAATGCGACGGATACCTCCGTCCCTTTTGGACAAACCACTCCGGCCGCTGACGGCGCGGGGGCCACGGATCCCGGAACCAAACCTGAGCAAGCCCCCGCGGGTTTCCCCGCCTACGGTGTGCCGAGCGACTTCCAGTCCTCTCCTACCGGCACCGCTAGGCCGCAGGCAGGCCCTGCCCCCGCTGCGGCTCGCCCCACTCAGCCACACCCCGGCTGGACGCCTCCCCCGAGCATGCCCCAGCCTCGTCGCTGGAACGTTCCGCCTGCGCCGACGCATCGCCCGCGCACCGTCTCCGGGCGCGTCAACCTCGCGATCACGGGCCTGCTGGTCCTCGTTGTGGCCGCCGTTTTCGCCGGACTGTACTGGGCTGACAAGGGCCTCATGATCCCCTTCATAACGGGTGAGACGGAGGGCCAGACAATCGCCCGCGTCATCACGATCGGCGGCGGCGTCTGCCTGATCATCGTGGGCCTCTCCCTGGCGATTGCAGCCCTGCGCGACCGCAGCGCCGGCTGGCTCACCGCCCTGTCCGTCATCGGCATCATGATGGCACTTCCCACCGCGGCCGTCGGCTCCCAGGCCGCTCACCCGACTGATTTCCACATCAATGTTGGCTCGAGCGGTATCGGCTCCCAGACGACACGGGACTGGACGGTCGACAGGATCAGCGGGGGAAACCCGGCCGGCACAACGGTACTCGACCTGAGTGGTGCCCCCGTCGGTACCACCAAGACCATCACGGTCGACTGGGAGGCCTGGAGCAGGCTCACCATTCAGGTGGCCGAGGGCCAGCCCGTGCAGATCGTGTGCCAGTCCAGCATCGACGATCTGACCACCAACATGAAGGACAACGGCTGGGCCGCGCCCTTGGACGGCTGCTCCGGCGTGACTGCCTCCTCCCCCACGTGGGGGAAGCCCTCGCTCGGCGGCATCACGGTCCTCATCACCGACAGCGCAAACATTGACACGCTGACGATCCTGCAGACGCCCGATTCCTCGGGCACGTGGGGCTCCAAGCCGAGCGCGACCCCCTCGGCGACTCCCTCGGCCACGCCGAGCACAACGCCCACCCCGTCCCCTACTCCCACCGGCTCCCAGTCGGGTAACTGAGGAAGGCACACGACCATGACTACGTCCAACGACGACCAGACCACCCAGCTGCCCGAATTCGACGAGACGACACCGCTGCCGACGACTCCCGCCCCTTCCGTCGGCCAGGACGCGACCACCGAGATGCCGACCTCGTCGCCGGACCTGTCCTCGGATCCCCTCGCGATCTTCCGCGAGGCACCGACGGCCCAGATGCCCACCGATCCCTTTCGCTCAGACGCTGGGGCTGCGGGCCAGGCGGGCCCATCGGGCGCGCAGGGGCCGCATGTGCAGGCGGGCCCTCCTGCCGGCTCTGTAGGGGCAGGCGGGCGCACCGCCTTCGATCCGGCCTCCACGGGCGAGTCCGCTCCCCAGGGGCACGAGGCCGGGGCGACCCACCGCGCTCAGGAGCCCTTGGGGGCATCCACTGCGGGCGCTCACGCCACGTGGAGTGCACCGACCGTACCCGTCGATGTACGCACGCTGCCCGAGGCCCCCGCCAGGGGTGTGCGAGTCGGCGCCTTCGTGTGGGCGATCCTCGTGTGCATGGTCGGCGCTTTCCTGATCGCCGAAGCCTACATCACGAACTTCAATCTACCGGTCCTCGGCATCAGCGCGATCGCGACGTTGGGCATCATCCTGATCCTCACCGCGCTCTTCTCAGGCCGTTCCAAGAAGACCCCGAAGGCGAATGCCGCCTCCGCGCCTTCGAATCCGGCCGACGCAATCCGCAGGGATTGACGGAGCCGCACAGCACTGACGGGGTGGGCCCGGGAACCGATTGGTTCCCGGGCCCACCCCGTTGCGTGTCAGAAGCGTCGAATCAGAGCAGATCCAGCATGGCCGGAGCCACCAGCTTCAGGACGTTTTCACGGCCTTCCTTCGCGTTGGGTGCATCCACCGCGTAGGCGGCCATCTGCTGGCAGGTCGCCAGGTCGTGCATGCGCAGGGCGGCGCGCACAGCGTTGACCTTCGACGGTGCCATCGACAGGGAGGCGACACCCAGGCCCGTGAGAACCAGGGCCAGCAGCGGATCGCCACCGGCCTCGCCACACACGCCGATCGGCTTGCCCGTCGCGCGACCGCCGTTGCAGGCGTGGCGGATCATCTCGAGGACCGCGGGCTGCCACGGATCCAGGAGAGACGCCAGGTTGCCGTCCAGGCGGTCGGCGGCCATCGTGTACTGCGTCAGGTCATTCGTGCCGATGGAGGCGAAGTCCACGATCGACAGGAGCTGCTCGGCGCGCAGGGCGGCCGCGGGCACCTCGATCATGATGCCGACCTTGGGCAGGCCGTAGCCGCGCGCCTTGTCGGCGAACCACTGAGCTTCGGAAGCCGTGGACACCATGGGGGCCATGACCCACAGCTCCGCGCCCGTCGCCTTGTGGGCAGCGGCCAGAGCCTGCAGCTGCGTGTCGATGAGGTCCTCTCGCACCTGGCACAGGCGCAGGCCACGCACGCCCAGGGCGGGGTTTTCCTCGGTACCCAGATCCGCGAAGCTCAGCGGTTTGTCGGCGCCCGCATCGAGGGTGCGCACGACGACGCGACGGTCACCGAAGGCCTGCAGGACCTTCGTGTAGGTGTCGGTCTGCTCCTCCAGCGTCGGGGCCTCCGAACGTTCCAGGAACAGGAACTCCGTGCGGAACAGGCCCGAGCCCTCGAGGTCGAACTTCGAGGCCTTCATAGCGTCGTCAACCGTGCCGATGTTGGCCAGAAGCTTGACGGGGTAGCCGTCGTAGGTCGCGCCCTTACCGGTCGAGCCTGCCAGGGCGAGCGCGCGGCGACGCGAGCGTTCCTTGAGCAGGTCCACCTCCTTATCGGTGGGGGCGACGATGACCTCGCCGACGCCACCGTCGAGGGCCAGCATCGTGCCTTCCTCGACAGCCATAATGCCCTCGGCCTTGACGATCGCCGGGATGCCCAGCTGGGCGGCCAGGATCGCCGTGTGCGAGGTAGGGCCTCCGACCTCCGTGATGATGCCGAGGACGGTCTCCGGGTTCAGGGTCGCGGTCTCAGCGGGTGCCAGGTCGCGCGCCACGAGGACGACGGGGCCGTCGAACGCCGGCACGCCGGGTTCGGGCAGGCCACGCAGCTCGCAGATCGCGCGGTCGCGCACGTCGTACAGGTCGGTCGCACGCTCGGCCATGTAGCCACCCAGGCTGCGCAGCATCTGCGCGTAGTCCTCGACGGCGTCATGGACGGCCTGGGTGACGCCGAGGCCCTTCTTCAGCTTCTTATCAACGGCCTTAGCCAGGCCGCGGTCACCCGCGAGCTGGGCGGTGGCCTTGAGGATCGCCTTCGTCTCCTCCGGCGCGTTCGCAGCGCGGTCGCTCAGACGAGCAGAAACGGCTGCGAGCGCCTCACGGACACGCGCGCCGTCAGCAGCAGCGTCGACGCTGCCAGGCTCCGTCGTGTCGACGCCGGGGGCGGGCTGGACGATCGCGGCGGGAGCTGCAGCGGTACCGGCGGAGACGCCGATGCCGTGCAGGACGTCGTGCGTCGCCATCAGCTCACTCCTGGTCGAGGTCGCGCGAGAGCAGCTCGACGAGCGAGTCGAGCACCGCGCCCGCGGAATCATCCTCGGTGGACAGGGTGACGACGTCGCCGTGCTTGGCGCCCAGGGTCATGATTTCGAGGAGCGACGCGGCGTCGGCCTCCTCGCCATCGAAAGCGATGGTGACCTCGACGCCGGAGTCATCAACGGCCTCGGCGAGGACGGAAGCGGGACGTGCGTGGAGGCCAACGGAGGAACCAATTGCAACGGTGCGGGAAATCATGGTCGTTCCTTTCAAATGCGGGTATGTCCATCGTGAGACACAGGTGCCCGTACGGCCCATGGTATCGGGCTGAGATACCCACGCAAAACCCGATATCACGGACAGTGACATGGGATACATCACCCTCATAAATGCCGAAAAACCATGCAACGACAGACTTCTCTCACAACTGAGACGACGCCGCTACGCAACACTCAGCCCCGGCCTCGCCGACGCGACGCGAGACTCCCCTCCACCTCACCAACTACACTGGAGAACTACCGAGGGAAGGAAGGAGAGCGCGCATGAGTTCACGCGAACCAACGCTGGCCGACGTCGCCGAGCTGGCCGGAGTGAGCCTGACGACCGTGTCGCGCGTGCTCAACAACCGCGGCTACCTCTCGGAGAAGACGAAGAAGAATGTCGCCGACGCGATCGAGACGCTCGGCTACCGCCCGAACTCGTTGGCTCGTGCCCTGCATGGCAAGCGCACGCATACGGTCGGCCTCATCGTTCCCGCCGTGTCCCTGCCCTTCTTCGGCGAGCTGGCCGTCGAGGTCGAGAATGCCCTCGCCGACGCCGGATACCGCATCCTTATCTGTAATTCCATGGGCCGGGCGGACCGCGAGCGCGAGTACCTCTCGCTCCTCGTGGGAAACCGCGTGGACGGCATCATTTCGGGCGCCCACAACGAGGGTCTGTCCGAGTACGATACGATCCGCATGCCGCTCGTGACGATCGACCGCGAGCTGAGCCCGTCCATCCCGAATGTGCGCTGTGCGAATGAGGAGGCGGGCGCCATGGCGACGCGCGCACTCATCGAGGGCGGGTGCCGCCATCCCCTGCTGCTCACCTCCCGTTCGGGTCCGCGCAATCTGCGCGAGGCCGGTTACCGCGCCGAGGTCGAGCGCGCGGGTCTGACGCCGCGCGTGGTCACCGTAGCCTTCGATACACCGACGCCACAGCGTTTCGCGATGGTGCGCGACGCCCTGGACGAGGCCCGCGCCGCTGCCCCCGTCGACGGGGTGTTCGCGACCGACGATCTGGCGGCCGCTGAGGTCCTCGAGTGGGCGCGCACGCGCAACCTGTCGGTCCCCGCTGACCTGTCCATCATCGGTTTTGATGGCACGGAGACGATGCGCCGCGCCCTCCCCCACTTGGCGACGATCCGCCAGCCCATCGAGGAGATCGCCCGGGCTGCGGTGTCGATTCTCCTCGATCAGATCGAGGGCAAGGCTACGCGTTCTTCATCCGACGAGGCCGGAGCTCCCCACGCTCAGACGGTCGAGTTCTCGGGCACGCTGATTCCGGGGCGTTCGATCAGCGCCTGAGCACGTCACGCGCCCCGAGGCTGTCACCATTTACCGCTGCCCCGGATTATTGTCGCGCCCGCGAGGGCCCACGGATGCGCACGCGGATAGGTTATCCGCGTATGGATAGGTTATTGAGATGCGGATAGGTTAATAAGCTATCCGTATCGTCATAACCTATCCGCATGCGCAGAACCTATCCGCATGTTCTCCCCTCTCTACGTGTTCGGTTCTTGTTTAGGAGCTCGTCACCTATCCGCGAGCGCGCGTCATCAAACACATCCCATCGGCAAGCACATTAACCCGCTGAAGGGCCCAGGTGCCGGCACCTCGTCGGGCCCCTCCCATCATCGCCGTCGGCAGCCTCCCCGACATTTCGCATGCAATTCCTCGGCGTCACATTCCACGTCGCCGCAAAAACCGCGAAATACCAACGCCCTCGATTCAGATCCTGAAATACCCACACGTGAATTGCATGCGAAATTGGGCGTTCACCATCGACATGCCTCGCGGCAGCCACAGACTGTGCGGTCGACACCAGCAGCGCGAGAACGCGAACTCCCCGCGACGAGTGCCGCCACAACGAAACGCCCATCCGAAGCCACCGGAACGACAGACGGGTGGGAGGCACCAGCGCACTGCTAGTGCCTCCCACCCGTTATGTCAGGAGTGACTCCCGGAAGGCTCAGGCTTCCTTGGGGGCCACGTCGAGCAGCGCGTCGCCGCGCTGGATCTCGCCGCTGGCGACCGGAGTCACCGCGCCGAGCTTCTTCTTATTCGTCACGACGACGGGCGTGATGGTCTCGTATCCGGCCTCGCGAATGACATCGAGGTCAACCTCGGCGAGCACGTCGCCGCGGCGCACGACGTCACCCTTGGCTACGCGGGGCGTGAAGCCCTTTCCGTCCAGCTTGACAGTGTCCATGCCGACATGGATGAGGACCTGGACGCCGGAGGCAGACTTGAGGCCGTAGGCGTGGCCGGTCGGGAAGGCGACGGTCACGGTGCCGTCGAAGGGCGCGACGACGAGGCCGTCGGCGGGCTCTATGCCGATGCCGGGGCCGAGCATGCCCTTGGCGAAGGACTCGTCCTTGACCTGCTCGAGCGGAACCACGGTGCCCGCGAGAGGCGAGGCAACAGAGAGGTCAGCCAGCGCCTCGTCGCTGAAGGACGGGGCCGGGGCGGCAGCCGGGGCAGCGGCAGGAGCAGCCACGGGCGCCGCAGCAGGGGTCGCCACGGCGGCGGCCACGGGAGCGGCAGCCTTGGCGGCGGGCGCACGGCCCTCCATGTCGGCCTTGCCGCGCGTCATGGCGTAGGCGAAGGTGAAGCCGAAGGACAGAACGAAGACGAGGACCTCGAGGGCCAGGTACGCGGGGATCGACTTGGGGATGATCGACACGAAGCCGACGAAGCCCGCGGCACCCAGGGCCTGACCGCGCACGTCCAACAGGGCGACGCCCGCGGAGCCGATGGCGGACGCGACCATGGCGCAGTAGAAGGGCCAGCGCAGGCGCAGGTTGACGCCGAAGATGGCGGGCTCGGTGATTCCGAAGACTGCGGAGACACCACCGGCACCGGCCAGACCCTTGAGCTTGGCGTCGCGAGTCTTGAAGAAGACGGCCAGGGCAGCCGCGCCCTGCGCGACGTTCGCCATGGAGGCAATCGGGAAGATGAAGTCGCCGACGCCACCGTTGGAAGGCAGCAGCGGGATTTCAATGGCGGGGAAGGACTGGTGCAGACCGGTGACGACGATGGCACTGTAGAAGAAACCGAAGATGAGTCCACCGAAGACACCGAGAGTCGTGTACGCCCAGTTGATGCCGTAGGTCAGGTAGTTGGAGAGCTCACGGGTCACGGGGCCGACGATGACGAAGGCCAGGAAGCCGGTGACCAGCAGGGTGATGAGCGGGGTGAGCAGGAAGTCCGCAGTGCCCTTAAGGACCTTGTGCAGGCTCTTCTCGATGAGGCACATGATCCAGGTGACGACCAGGGTGGGGATGACCATCGCCTGGTAGCCGACCTTGGTGACTTCGAGGCCAAAGAGGTTCCACACGGAAGACTGGTCCGTGTAAGCCCAGAACTTGGCGGCGGCCGCCGCGTCTGTCATGGAGTAGGCAGACAGCAGCGACGGGGATACCATCGCTGCGCCCATCGCGGCGCCCAGATAGGTGTTACCGCCAAAGCGCTTCGCAGCGGAGAATCCAACGAGGACGGGCAGGAACGCGAAGGCAGCGGAGGAGACGAGGTTAATGAGCGCGTCGTAGTCGGTCATCGCCGGGTACATCTCGATGACGGACTTCTCACCGAAGAGACCCTGGGCCGTCAGGACCGAGTGGAGGGCCATGAGAAGACCACCGGCGATCAGGGCCGGGAGGACCGGGACGAAGATGTCCGCAATCATCTTCACGAAGCGGGAGAAGATGTTGCCGCCAGCCTCGGCTTCTTCCTTGGCCTCGTCCTTGGAGACCTCACGTACGCCGTGGTTTGCGACCATCTTGGCGTAGACCTGGTCAACATCGCCGGGACCGACGATGATCTGGAACATGCCGCCGGCGGCGAATGTGCCCTTCAGATCTTCGTTGTCATCGAGGGCCTGCTGGTTGATCTTGGATTCGTCCGCGATCACCAGGCGGAGACGGGTTGCGCAGTGTGCTGCTGCGCTGATGTTGGATGCGCCGCCGACTGCTTCGACGACCTCTCCTGCCACCTTGGCGTGATCCATTGCCGACCACATTCCTTTCTCAAAACCCCACGCGCAACGCCATTGTTACGCCGCGCTGGGCGGTGTGTAGCAATCGATTGACATACTACGGGCGAAGGAGCCACGAACGCAAGGCGCGAGGTACATCGTCTCAGGTCAGATCATGAGAGACCGCCCACATACGACGAGGCCGTGGCCACTGTGAGCAGCCACGACCTCGTCCGTCAGTCGCTCAGTCGGCGCGCGCGGCGCTCACGTTCGTCACAGAAGCGGTGCCCTCGAGCGTCACTCCGGCCCCCTCGCCGTTCAGGAAGCTGCGGGTCGTGAAGACGCGCGATCCGTCGCCCAGGTAGATCTCGGTGATCGATCGGTCGTGGAGAATCTCGACGCGGCCGGCCTCCCCCGGCTCCAGGGTGACGACGCGGCGGCCACCGTGGGGGTAGCGCGTGCCCGTCAGGTCGACGGTCAGACGCCCCTCGTCAAGGGTGATCGACAGGCCGGACTCCTCACCGATGCACACGGACAGCGCACCCTCGTAGGAGGCATCGAAGGCAAGCCTCCACGAGCGCGAGCCAGCGAGCTCCACAATGCGCGCCCCGACCTCGTCCCCGGGGGTTCCCTCGAGCGTCGCAGGCGCCAGGGGCAGGCCCGGCAGGAACGGGCGAGCGATCACGCGGCCGCCGCGCAGGGTGAGGGCGCGCGGCGCGGTGAAACAGTGCACCCAGCCACCGGTCTCGATCGAGGGCTGGTCGTCCTCGCCCGCGTTGCCCGCCCACCCGAAGAGGAGGGGTGGCGCCCCCGGGGCCGAGGACGCGGAGCGCGCCATGATCTGGGGAGCGTAGAACTCGGTGCCACGGTCGAGCTCCTCGAAGGAGCCGTCGGCGCCCCGGAACTCGGTACCCACGAGCTCGCCGACGATGGCGACACACGGGAAGACATTCTCGAATCCCTCGCGCTCGGGCGAAATTCCCTGCGGGCAGAAGATGAGCACGTCGTGGGCCTCACCCGAATCCTCGTCGACGAGACGCACCAGGTTGGGGCACTCCCACATGTAGCCGAACGCCTCGAAGGCTCCACCGGCATCTGGGAAGGTCATCTCACCCTCGCACTCCCACGCGCGCAGGTCCGCGGAGCGGTAGAGGAGGGCCGCACCCGTGAGGTTCTCGCGTTGCACGCCGAGCAGCATCCGGTAGGAGCCGTCCGCGTCGCGCCAGACCTGCGGGTCGCGGAAGTGAGCGGTGTACCCCTCGGGCTGGCGGCCGATGATCGGGGGCACCTGCTTATCGAAGTGGACCATGTCGGTCGTGGTGACGACGCACTGGGTGGCCTCGCGCTCCCCCGTCTCGGGGTCCTTGTAGTTGCCGGTGTACCACAGCTCGACGTGGTCACCGACCTCGATCGCCGTGCCCGAGTAGGCGCCGTTCGCGTCCTGGTGGGTGTCGGGCAGGATCGCGGGGGCGTGGTAGTCCCAGCGGGTCAGGTCCGAGGAGGTGGCGTGGCCCCAGTAGACGAGGCGGCGCGGATGCTCGGGCGTGTACTGGAAGAAAGCGTGGTAGGTCCCATCGATCTCAATGAGGCCGTTCGGGTCGTTCAGTCGGCCCACCGGGGGTGCGACGTGAAAGAGGGGGTAGTCGGGATCTTGCGGGGCGCGCGACGAGGCCTCGGCAGCGAGGGCGGACGCGAGAAAATCTTCGGCCATGACCTCACGGTAACACCCCGAGATAGACGAGCGCGCGGGCGGGACACATCCGTCCCGCCCGCGCGCTGTCAAACGTACGTCACACCTGTCGCAAAACGCGACAGATCAACGAAAAACCCAGATCAGGCGCCCGTCACATCATCGGGGTGAGCGTCCGCGTAGCGGGCAAGCTCCTCCTCGACAATGGACTCATCCAGCTTCACGAACACCGGCGTGGGCTTGGCGATCGGGGTGCCAGGCGTGATCGGGTGACGCTCCCAGGTCGGCACGTTCGTGTAGTCGCCCGTGATGATCGGGTAGCCGTCACGGCCCTCGAAGTCGGCGGGCAGGACCTGCGGGTCGAGCTCGGCGACCTCCTCGATGTAGGGCATCGGCGCGATCTCGCCGGTGCCGCCCATGACACGGTCGATGTCGTTGGCCGCGTGGGGCAGGAACGGGGAGAGCATGAGGTTGAGGTCCGTGACCGCCTGGGCCAGGGTCCACAGGACCGTCGCAAGGCGCTCCTGCTGCTCCGGGGCCTTCAGCTTGAAGGGCTCGGTGTCGGTCACGTACTTGTTGGCCTCGCCGACCAGACGCATAGCCTCGGACAGCGCCGCCTTCTGGCGGTGGTGACGGATCAGGTTGCCGACGGTGGCAAAACCGGCCTCGACGGCATCCAGGAGGGCGCGGTCGATGTCCTCGAGCTCACCGGGGGTGGGGATCTCGCCGAACTTCTTGGCGATCATGGAGGCGGTGCGGTTGACCAGGTTGCCCCAGCCGGCGACGAGCTCGCCGTTGGTGCGGCGCACGAACTCGGCCCACGTGAAGTCGGAGTCCGAGGTCTCGGGGCCGGCGGCGCTGATGAAGTAGCGCAGGGCGTCGGCCTGGTAACGCGAGAGGAAGTCGCGCACGTAGATGACGATGCCGTGCGAGGAGGAGAACTTCTTGCCCTCCATCGTGAGGAACTCGGAGGACACGACCTCGGTGGGCAGGTTGAGGACGCCCAGGTCACCGGGGGCACCGCCCTTCGCGCCCTGGCCGTTGTAGCCGAGCAACTCGGCGGGCCAGATCTGGGAGTGGAAGACGATGTTGTCCTTGCCCATGAAGTAGTAGGACAGGGCCTCGGGGTCGTTCCACCACCTGCGCCACGCCTCGGGATCGCCGGTGCGGCGTGCCCACTCGATGGAGGCGCTCAGGTAGCCGATGACGGCGTCGAACCACACGTACAGGCGCTTGGTGGGCTGGTCCTCCCAGCCGGGGACCGGGATACCCCAGTCGATGTCGCGCGTCATGGCGCGGGGACGGATGTCCTCGAGGAAGTTCTGGGAGAACTTGATGACGTTGGGTCGCCAGGTGCCGGACTTCTCGCGCTCGTCGAGCCAGGCGGACAGGGCATCAGCCAGGGCGGGCAGGTCGAGGAAGTAGTGGGTGGACTCCACGAAGTTGGGGGTTTCGCCGTTGATGCGCGAGTGCGGGTTGATGAGCTCGGTCGGGTCCATCTGGTTGCCGCAGTTGTCGCACTGGTCACCGCGCGCTCCTTCGGCGCCACAGATCGGACAGGTGCCCTCGATGTAGCGGTCGGGCAGGGTGCGGCCGGTGGACGGGGAGATGGCGGCGCGCGTGACCTGCTCGATCATGTAGCCGTTGTCGCGCACGGTGGCGAACATGTCCTGGACGACGCGGTAGTGGTTGCCGGCGGTCGTGCGGGTGAAAAGATCGTAGGACAGGCCCAGGGCCACGAGGTCCTCGACGATGAGGCGGTTGTTCTGGTCTGCGAGTTCGCGGGCGCTCACGCCGGCGCCGTCGGCGGCCACCAGGATGGGGGTTCCGTGTTCATCGGTTCCGGACACCATGAGGACGTCGTGGCCGGCCATTCGCATGTACCGGGAGAAAACGTCGGAGGGGACACCGAATCCCGCAACGTGGCCAATATGACGGGGGCCGTTGGCGTAGGGCCATGCGACGGCGGACAGAATACGACTCATAGCCCCTAACAATACTGCGTCGGTGTCATAAACGGGCAACCGGCCGCATATCGAGGATATTGAAACAGCCTTTCAACCGATGTGACCCGGTGATACGCTTGGGGAAATTACTGATTTATCAGGGAGGTTTCATGGCCCGCGCACTCATCATTGTCGACGTTCAGCCCACGTTCTGCGAAGGTGGTGCTCTCCCGGTGACCGGCGGCAACGCCATCGCCGAGGCCGTGGCCGCCTACGTGGACGCGCACCGCGACGAGTACCAGCTGATCGTCACCACGCAGGATTGGCACATCGATCCGGGCGCTCACTTCTCCGAGACGCCCGACTTCGTGGACACCTGGCCCCCGCACGGCGTCGCGGGCACGGCCGAGGCCGAGCTGCACCCGGCGCTCGCGCACGTGAACGCGGACGTGACGGTCAAGAAGGGCCAGTACAAGGCCGCCTACTCGGGCTTCGAGGGAACGACCGAGGATGGCAAGACGCTGGAGGAGGCGCTGCGCGGCGCTGGCATCACAGACGTGGATGTCGTGGGGTTGGCCGAGTCGCACTGCGTGGCGTGCACGGCCGTGGATGCTGTCCACGCCGGGTTCCGGACGCGTGTCCTGCGCGAGCTGACCGCCCCCGTGACCGAGGAGCTGGGCGCGTCGGCCCGTCAGTGGATGACGTCGGAGCAGGTCGAGATCGTCTGAGCAATTTCCCTGACGGCGCCCAGGCCTCGTCGCTGCCCGGGCCTCGTCACTTCGCGGCGAGAGCGGCCTTGTAGAGGTCGTTCTTACGCGCGCCCGTCGCTGCGGCCACCTCGGCCGCAGCGTCCTTGAGGCGCATGCCTTCCGCCGCAAGTGCGAGGACGGCGCCGACGTGGTCTTCGGCGCGTGCGCTTCGCGCGTATCCGGCGACAACGATCGTCACCTCGCCGAGCACGTCGTCGGCACCTTCCGCGAGCTGCCCGAGCGTGCCGCGGCGCACCTCCTCGTAGTCTTTCGTGAGCTCGCGGCACAGCGCGGCGGGGCGGTCGGCGCCGAAGACCTCGGCCATGCGCGTCAGTGTGGCTGCCGCGCGCCGGGGCGATTCGAAGAAGATGAGCGTGTGCGGGTCGGTGGCTAGGTCCTGCAGGTAGCGCGTGGCCTCCCCATCCTTGCGCGGCAGGAACCCCTCGAAGGCGAAGCGATCCGAGGGCAGGCCGGACAGGGCGAGGGCCACGAGCGGCGCGGAGGGGCCGGGCAGCACAGACAGAGGAACGCCCGCGTCGATGGCGGCACGCGCCAGCCGGAAGCCCGGGTCGGAGACCGTGGGCATGCCCGCGTCGGAGACAAAAACGACGCGCGCCCCTCCCCTAGCGGCCTCGACGATGCCCTCAGCCTTTTCGGCCTCGTTGTGGTCGTGCAGGGCGACGAGGCGGCCACCCAGCTTGATGCCCAGGCGCGAGGCGAGGGCGAGCGCGCGGCGCGTGTCCTCGGCGGCGACGATGTCCGCCCCCGCAAGCGCGGCGACAACGCGGGGTGAGGCGTCACGCACGTCCCCGATCGGGGTGGCGGCCAGCAGGATAGTCCCCGCCTCCTGGCGGTAGGGTTCCTGCACGCGAGCGTCCTTGGACGTCGAGGCAGCTTCGGGGGCGTTGGTCGTGTCGGTCGCTGCTTCCATGCCCGTATCGTCTCACTGGTTTCCTGCGCGCGCACGGCGCGTCCGCCTCGTACCCGCCACCCATTGGGGGACGCGCGAGGCCAGGACGCACGCGGCGCACAGGAGCGCGATGGTTCCGCCTGCGCTGAGGCGCGCGGGGACGGCGATCGCGAGGCCGACAATCCCGAGAAGCGCTCCGAGCAGAGGGCAGCCGACGAGGAAGGCACGCGAGCTGCGCACGAGGGGCGCGAGCGCGGCGGCCGGCGCGGCAATGAGCGCGATCGACAGGATCGTGCCGACCGCGGGGATCGCCACGGTGACCGACGCGAGGATGAGTCCAAGGATGACGAGCTCGTGACGCCCGGCGCGCGAGGCCGCGGCGGGGTTGGCGGGGTCGAAGCAGTGGGCGATCAGGTGGCGCCCGCCCATCATCACGACCAGCAGGGCGACCGCGAAGACGGCACCGGCCCAGGCGACGTCAGCCGGGGAGACGGTCATGACAGAGCCGGTGAGGAAGGAATTCACCGCGAGGGGCAGGGGCTTGAACCAGGTCGCCAGGAAGTAACCGGAAGCAAAACCCGCGGTCAGCACGATGCCGGCCGCGCCTTGGCTGGAGATGCCGGGGATCGTGGCGAGCCAGCGCATAAGGGCGACAAGCGGGATGGTCCCGAGGAACGCTCCAACATAGAGCGCCGCCGACATTCCGGAGTGCCCGAATCCGAGGACGGCTGCGATGACGACGCCGAGAACCGCGCCCGGGAACGTGCCGTGCGTGACGGATTCGGCGAAGAAGATGCGCCGGTCCAGGTAGGCGAAGGCGCCGACAAGACCGCCCAGGGCCCCGATGATCGTCACGTGGAGCGCGGGGTACAGGAGGAGGCTGGCGATCATGAGGCCTGTCCTCCCTCGACGTTCACGGTCGTTTCACGCGACTTTTCACGCGCGGCGGTGACCGTGGGCGCGCGGCGGGCGCGGATCTCACGGATGGCACAGGCGACAGCAAAGCAGACGAGGACGCCCATGGCGACGCACGCCTGCGGAGAGAGCGGTCGCGGCGCGCGCAGGAGGGAAACGCCGAAGCCGGCCCATCCACCGACGAGCGCGCAGGCACCGGCCAGGAGCACCATCGCCCGCGGGCCCGACGCGAGCAGCCGACCGAAGGCCCCGGGCACGACAAGATATCCGACGACGAGGAGGACCCCGACGGCCGTCGACGCCGCGACCACGATGGCTCCGAGCGCCGCGTTGAACGCGATGTCGATCCAGGTGACCGGGATGCCGCTGACATGCGCGGCCTCGCGGTCGAAGGACACCGCGACCTGCGCGCGCCAGGTGAGGGCGAGCAGGGCGGCTGCGACCACGAGGACGAGGGCGCTCGTTGCCATGCGCGACGGGGTGATATCCAGGAGGCGGCCGAACATGAGGGATTCGAGCTGCCCGGACATGTCGCCGATGCGCAGGGAGATCACGATGCCGAGGGAGAAGAAGGCGGTGAGCAGGACTGCGGTCGTCGCCTCGGAGTGACGCTGTTTGCGAGAGGCCACGGTGAGCGCTGCCGCAATAAGAGCCGCACACACTGCGCCGCCCGGGATGATCGCGTCGCGCCCGCCAATCGCCATGCCGACGACAATGCCGGGAAAGACTCCGTGGACCATCGTTTCGGCGCTGAACTCGGCGCGACGCAGGTTGACGAGCGTCGAGGCCGGTCCCACCGCGAGCGCGAGCAGGCCGAGGACGATGAGAGGGCGCAGCAGGTAGGGGGCGATCATGACAGGGCCGCAATCGCCTCGTCGGCGCTCGATCCGTATGCGCGAGCCAAGACCTCGGGCGCGAGGGCCTCATCGGTGGGCCCCAGGGCGACGAGGCGGGAGGCGAGCACGCACGCCTGGGAGCACACATCACGCGCGAGGGACAGGTCATGCGTGGACACGATGACGCCGACGCCGTCCGCGGTCAGGTCGGCGATGAGGCCCGTGATGATGTCGCGGCTGGGCGCGTCCAGGCCGTTGAAGGGCTCGTCCATCATGACCAGCTCGGGGCGCGCAACGAGGGCGCGTGCGACGAGGACACGCTGGCGCTGTCCGCCACTGAGCGTCCCGAAGCGGTGGGTGGCCCGGTCACTCAGATTGACGCGCTCGAGGGCGGCGCTCACCCGCGCGCGCATGTCGGCGTTGATGCGCCTGCCCCAGCCGGCCTCGGCGATGAGTCCCATGGTGACGACCTCGGCAGCGCTCACGGGGAACGTGAGGTCCAGGTCAGCGCTTTGCGGCACGAGCCCGATGCGGGTTGCGTCCACCTCGACGGCCCCGGAGAGGACCGAGCAGCCGCCAACAATACCTCGCATGAGGGTGGTCTTGCCGCCGCCGTTGGGGCCGACAAGGGCGAGGGCCTGGCCCCCGAACACGTCGAGAGTCAGGCCGGTCAGCGCCGGGGTATGTGCGTACCCCAGCGCCGCGTCTTGAAAGGAGACGAGTCTGCCCATCACTGATCCTTCAGGCGCTCGGGCAGCTGCGGCACAGTACCGCCCCACGCCTGCGTCACGGCACGAACGTTGTGGATGATCGAGCCGACGTAGGTGGCTCCCTCGGAGCCGTCGGGCCCCAGCGAGTCGCCGTACATGGCGTCCTCGCCCACGATGGGGGTCACGCCGGCCGCGCGGGCGATCGCCTCGATGGACTTAGAGTTGTTGGAGTTTTCGGCGAAGAGCGCGACCGCACCGGATTCCTTGACGGCCTCGACGGCCTTGGCGATGTGGTCGGCGGTGGCGTCCTGCTGCTCGTTGAAGTCGGACAGGGCGGCGCCGATGAATCGGATGCCGTAGTCCCTCGAGAAGTAGCCGAAAGCGTCGTGGGAGGTAAAGAGGACGCGCTGCCCCTCGGGCACGGTCTCGATAGCCTCGGCGGTCCACTGATCGAGCGCGTCGATGTCCTCCAGGTACGAGGCAGTGGCCGCGTTGATCGACGAGGCGGCGTCCGGCGCTGCGGCTGCGAGGCCCGCGCCGAGGTTAGCGACCTGGACGCGGGTGCCCTTCGGCGAGGTCCACACGTGCGGGTCAAAGCGGAATTCGGGCTCCTCCCCCGCTTCCTCCGGCGGGAAGGGCCACGGAGCGACGTCGACGCGCTCACTTCCACGATCGATCGTGTAGGCAGCCTCGGGGTCGGAAGTGCCCGGGTTATCGATGTCGGCGGCTGTCAGGACGCCAGAGGTGACAACCATGCGTCCCTTGAAGCCGGAGGAGACGACAGCGTCGTCGAGGAAGTGCTCGAGGTCCACGCCGGAGACCGCCATGACGTCGGCCTGCGCGAGCGCCGAGGTCTGAGCAGGGGTCATCTCATGCTCGTGCGCGGATGCGTTCGGGGCGAGCAGACAGGTCAGGCTCATGGTGAGGGCAGCGCCGTCCTTCTGCGCGCCGACATGACTGCTCTTTCCGGCGGCATCGGTCTTGTCGAGGGAAATATCGGTAGATCGCTCCGCGATCTGAGTGACGTAGTCGCAGATCTGGGTGGTCGTGGCGACGACCGCGAGACCGTGGGCCGACGAGGAGGGCGCGCACGCAGCCAGCGAGGCGGTCGCCATGGCCAGGCCTGCGGCAGCGGCCAAGCTACGCGTTGGTGAGAAAGACATCATTGCTCCTGTGCAATTTTCGGGTACACGAAAATTATATACAGAAGCGAGAACAATTCTCAAGAGGCGCAGACTGAACATTCTCCCCAAGTGCGAGAGTGGATGTGCGCCACGCTCCTTTCAGCACGATCGGGCCGCTAGACTCGGATGCGATGGATACAGCGAACGCACACAACGACACGATCGACGAGGCCTCGGACATCCTCGAGCAGGAGCCAACGGCCGAGGCTACGACCGAGGAACAGCCCACCGAAGAAGCAGGTATCGACTCCTCAGAGTCGCCCTCCTGGGACACTCCGAGGTCCCCACGAAATCCGCGCTGGACTGATCGCCTCAACACTCCCGCCGCCGGATGGGTCGCAACCGCGATTGCCGCTATCGTCGCGGCGATCATCCGCCTCCCCGGCCTCGACAATGTCCGCACACTCATCTTCGACGAGACATACTACGTGAAGGACGCTTGGTCTCTTCTCACGTTCGGTTACGAGGGGACGTGGGCCAAGGACGTCGACGCCGCTTTCATCAACGGCGACACCTCCGGCTTGTCAGCGGTTGGCGGATACCCCGTCCACCCTCCCACGGGAAAATGGCTCATCGCTCTGGGCATGAAGGTCTTCGGCCAGGCAGACCCCGTTGGCTGGCGTATCGCCGCGGCAATCTGCGGCATCATCACCGTTATTCTCTTGTGCCGACTGGCTCAGAACCTGTTCCGCTCACCGGCACTCACACTCCTGGCGGGCCTTTTCCTGGCGACGGACGGCATGGCAATCGTCATGAGCCGCACGTCCATCCTCGACGGATTCCTCACCATGTTCACCCTGGCCGCTTTCCTGTGCGTCGTGAAGGACCAAGAGGCATCCCAGCCGCGACTGTTCGCAAAGCTCCAGGAATGGGATGACCTGGGCACTCCTCGCCAGGGCTGGAATGACCTGCGCGCCTTCCTCACCCGTCACGATCGCCGCCCCTTTGCAGTCGGCCCGAATGCGGGGAACCGGCCGTGGCTGCTCGCAGCTGGCTGCCTCGCCGGGCTCGCCTGCTCCGTCAAGTGGTCCGGAATATATGCCCTTGCGTTCCTCGGTATTTTCGTCGCGATCCGAGAAGTCACGTGCCGCTGGCGAGCCGGACACCCATCCCCCATTCGCGGAGCCCTTCTCGCCGACATTTGGTGGGCTTTCGTTCTCATGGTTCCCACGGCGATTCTCACCTACATTGCGTCATGGTTCGGCTGGTTTGCGCACCCCGCTGCCCACGGACACGGACGTTCAGGAATTTCCGGCTTTGCTGGTTCACTTGCCGACCTATGGCTCTACCACAAGGAGATGTGGACATTCCATAACGGCCTGAGCACCCCGCACACCTACCAGTCCAGCCCCTACACCTGGCTTGCACAGTATCGAGCAACCTCCTTCCACTGGCAGACCGGGCCGGAGGTCACGGGCTGCACGTCCGGACAGTGCGCAACGGATATCGTCGCTCTCGGAAACCCACTCTTATGGTGGATCGGCATTGGCGCACTCATCCTCATCCTGTGGGCGACGCTGCGTTACCGCAATTGGCGCACGGGCATCGTGGCGCTCGGATACATCGCCCTGTACGCGCCGTGGCTCGCCTACGCGCACCGAACGATCTTTACCTTCTACACGGTCGTCTTTGCGCCATTTGTCGCCCTATCCGTCGCATGGATGATCGCAGTACTCACGGGATGGGTAACCGCCGACGGACACCCCCTCAGCGCTCCCCTGCCCCGACGCACGGAGTTGTCCGGCTGGGCCGTGGCCGCAGTGCTCACGATCGCCATTCTGATGTGTGCGATATATTTCCTGCCCCTGTGGCGCGCGGACGTCGTCAACTACAGCTTCTGGCGTTCTCACATGTGGTTACCCTCGTGGATTTAACGGGTTCGACGAAGAGTCAACCAAAAGAGTGTGGCCCGGCAGGTACCTGCCG
>NZ_ALCB01000028.1:0-6329 GCF_000282935.1 Actinomyces sp. ICM39 | reverse complement strand
GCCCCCGCACTTTTTGTTTGTTCACGTGGACAAAATAAAATCCGTGGAATAAAGTACTCGGATACACGTTGAGACACGTGGACGCCGCACCAACGACGGCGCGGCAGTGCAGCAGATCGCTGCTCGGCGTGATCAGGAATGCCTGTGCGAACAAAGCACGTTTTCTGGCGCGCCCGAATTGAAGAGGAGAAAGAGAAATGAATACGAAGATCCGGACCGTGTCGGTCCACGACACTCTGTTTGGCCGCGTGGCCAACAACCTGGAGGTCGGACAGCTCTCACGCGCCGTTGAGCCGTGGTTCGCTGACTTCCATGACTCGAGGGTCAAGCAGGCGATCGCCGACCTTGACGAGCCGGCCCGCCGGGGCGCGGCTGCCGAGTACCTCGGTCTCGAACTGAGCGTCGTGGCCTGAGCCGTGACAAAGGGGCCGACAAGCTTTGCTTGTCGGCCCCTTGTTCGTCTGCGATTTTGCTATATCAATTTGTGCTACGCACGTCGCACACGTGCTGAATTGCCGGTACCATTAGGAGCACGTACTCCACTGGCGGTACCCCGAGTGGGATTCGAACCCACAACAAGCCGGGTTTGAGCCGACCGCCTCTGCCAGTTGGGCTATCGGGGCTTCGCGTGTGCGTGTCCCACAATAGAGCAGCTGAGCAAACCGATCAAACTGAGGAATATGACAATGAGTGAAGAGCAGGCTGAACCGCGTCGCGTCCTCGTCGCAGAAGACGAGGGGTTGATTCGTCTCGATATCGTTGAGACGCTGACCCAGGCGGGGTTCGAGGTCGTTGGCGAGGCTGCCGACGGTGAGGAAGCTGTCGAGCTTGCGCTCGAGCTCGAACCCGATCTGTGCGTGATGGATGTCAAGATGCCGAAGATGGATGGCATCACCGCTGCGGAGAAGATCCTGCAGGAGCTGTCCTGCGCTGTCGTCATGCTGACGGCTTTCTCGCAGACGGAGCTCGTTGAGCGTGCGCGCGACGCCGGCGCTATGGCCTACGTCGTGAAGCCCTTTAGCCCCGCTGACCTGATCCCCGCCGTCGAGATCGCCCTGTCGCGTCACGCAGAGATCGAGTCGCTCGAGGACCAGATCGCCGATCTGTCGGATCGCTTCGAGACCCGCAAGCGCGTGGACCGTGCGAAGGGCCTGCTCATGAAGAACATGGGCATGAGCGAACCCGAGGCATTCCGCTGGATTCAGAAGACGTCGATGGATCGTCGTCTGTCCATGCGCGAGGTTGCCGACGCGGTGATCAACCAGGTCGACGACTGAGTCATAGATGCGCGAATGGGGAGGGTCATTTGACCCTCCCCATTGCTGTGCACTCGTACTCAGTCGTGGCTTGAACGCACCAGGATGCGGTTCGTCACGCGTGCGATGGAGATCAGTCGGTCGGCCTCGTCGCGAATCTCCACGGTGTGGACGGTCGAGCTGCGGCCGAGGTGGACGGCGGTCGCGGTCGCGGTGATGATTCCCTCGCGTCCGGCGCTGATATGAGAGGCATTGAGTTCTGTGCCGACTGCGTAGGCCTGCTTGCCCGGGTTAGCTTCACGCGCGTGGATCTGGGCGGCGAAAGAAGCCGCGGTTTCCGCGAGGGCAGCGGATGCGCCACCGTGGAGGATTCCGGCGCTCTGGCGGTTTCCGTCGATGGGCATGGAGATCACGGTGCGCGTCGCGCTGTGCTCCAGCACTTCCATGCCGGTCGCTTCCATCAGGGTGCCGGGCCAGTGGGCGCCGACCCAGCCGCCGCGTGCGAGCGGATCGGGTGAGGAAGAATGTGTGTGTTTCGTCTGGTGATCGTGTGTCATGGCATCTAGGGTGGCATGTGTGAGTGACACTGTGCTGATTATTGATGGCCATTCGATGGCGTTTCGTGCGTTCTACGCGCTTCCGCCGGATAACTTCGTGACGGCTACGGGCCAGCACACGAACGCCGTTTACGGCTTTGTCTCAATGTTGACGCGTTTGCTGGAGACAGAGAAGCCGACGCATATCGCCGTTGCTTTCGATGTGTCCAGGCACTCATTCCGTACCGAGGAGTACCCGGAGTACAAGGGGACGCGCGACGCCACGCCCGAGGAGTTCAAGGGCCAGGTGGAGCTGATTCGTGAGGTGCTCGATGCGATGGGGATCGTGTCGCTCTCGCGCGAGGGCTTCGAGGCGGACGACATTCTCGCGACGCTCGCGTACGGCGCCGGTAATGATGGCGCGACCGTCCTCGTCGTGTCCGGTGACCGTGACTCCTTCCAGACGGTGACTGACAACGTCACGGTGCTATATCCGGGGACGGGGCCTGGCGATCTGCGCCGCATGACTCCGCAGGCGGTGGAGGACAAGTACGGCGTGCCGCCGCACCGCTATCCCGAGATTGCCGCAATCGTGGGTGAGACCTCGGATAACCTGCCCGGCGTTCCGGGCGTTGGCCCGAAGACCGCCGCCCAGTGGATCAATAAGTACGACGGCCTGGACAACCTGCTGGCGCGGGCTGACGAGATCGGTGGAAAGCGCGGAGCTGCCCTGCGTGAACACATGGACGACGTCGTGCGCAACCGCCGCCTCAATCGCTTGCTCACCGACATGGACCTCGAGGTGACGCCGAGCGATCTGGCGCGCCGCCCCACGGATGTCGCCGCCATCGATCGTCTCTTTGACTCTCTTGAGTTCGGGCGCCTGCGTCAGAAGGTGCGCGAGGTAGCGGGCATCGGCATGGGGGAGGGGCACGTCGACGAGACGCCCGAGGCTGTGGCTGAGGTCGAGATCTCGGTGTCCCTCGCGGATGCTTCGTGTGACATTGCCCAGTGGGCACGCGCCCACTCGACGCTCGCCGTGCTCGTTGAGGGCGACATGCGGCCGACTCGTGGCGACGTCACCCGCCTTGTCCTCGCCTCGGACCATGAGGCGCTCGTGATTGACCCCGTCGAACTGAGCCCCAAGCAGGAGGAAGCACTCGGCGAGGTCCTCGCCACGGCCTCGTCCCTTATCGTGCACGACGCGAAGGGGGCGCGCCATGCGCTTGCGTCGCGCGGCTGGACCCTCGGCACCGTCGAGTGCGACACGATGCTGGCGGCGTACCTCGCGCATCCCGATCAGCGCTCCCACAAGCTGGAGGATGTGCTCTCGCGTGTGCTCGGCGTCGTGATCGAGGAAGAGGAGGGTGACTCTGAGGCTCTCTTCGATCTCGGCGACATGGGAGCAGGCCCGAGCGCGGCCCAGGTGCGTGCTGGGAAGTTGGCCGCTCACCTGCACCCGCTCGCGTACACGCTGAGGTCGCGCCTTGAAGAAAGCTCCGAGGCCGCGCTGCTCACCGACATGGAGATGCCGCTGTCGGTCTTACTCGGCCAGATGGAAGACATCGGCATCGCCGCGGACACGGCTGTGCTGGACGGTCTATCCGACGAGCTCGGCAAGGCCGTCGATGCCGCGCGCGAGGGAGCGTGGGCCGCGGCAGGACGCGAGGTCAACCTGTCGAGCCCCAAGCAGCTCCAGGAGCTGCTCTTCGATCACTTCGGCCTGCCCAAGACGAAGAAGACGAAGACCGGGTACACAACGAACGCCGAGGCCCTGGTCGACCTGCACGCGAAGACCGCGGACGAAGGGGGAGCGGGGCACGACTTCCTCGGGTTCCTGCTCACCCACCGCGACCGCATCAAGCTCAAGCAGATGGTCGACTCCCTGTCCGCGACCGTCGCCTCCGATGGACGTATCCACACGACCTTCTCCCAGGTCGCTGCGGCCACGGGTCGCCTCGCGTCTTCCGATCCGAACCTGCAGAACATCCCCGCGCGCAGCGCCGACGGTATGCGCATCCGCGGCGCCTTCGTCGCCGGTGAGGG
The DNA here is from genome assembly GCF_000282935.1 of Actinomyces sp. ICM39. Classification (NCBI taxonomy): domain Bacteria; kingdom Bacillati; phylum Actinomycetota; class Actinomycetes; order Actinomycetales; family Actinomycetaceae; genus Actinomyces; species Actinomyces sp. ICM39. The sequence continues at coordinate 2,491 of NZ_ALCB01000028.1, read as the reverse complement.
ATTCGAGTCGCTCATGAGCGCCGATTATTCACAGATCGAGATGCGCCTCATGGCGCACCTGTCCGGTGACGAGGCGCTCATCGAAGCGTTCAACTCGGGCGAGGATCTGCACCGCACGATGGCGTCCATGGTCTTCGGAACCCCGGTCGCCGAGGTGAGCGGTGAGGAACGGTCGCGAATCAAGGCAACCTCCTACGGCCTCGCGTACGGCCTGTCGTCGTATGGCCTCGCTGCTCAGCTCGGCATTCCTGTGCCTGAGGCAGCTGCCCTGCGCGACCGCTACTTCGAACGCTTCGGGAAGGTCCGCGACTACCTCGAGGGCCTCGTCGCTCAGGCGCGTGCCGACGGCTACACCCAGACGATGTTCGGGCGCCGCCGCTACCTGCCCGACCTGCGCTCCTCGAACCGCCAGCGCCGCGAGATGGCCGAGCGCGCCGCTCTCAACGCGCCCATCCAGGGCAGCGCCGCAGACATCGTCAAGATCGCCATGATGAACGTCGTCGATGCCCTCTCCGAGGCCGGCCTGAAGTCACGCCTCCTCGTGCAGATCCACGACGAACTGCTCCTCGAGGTTGCCCCGGGAGAGGCCACGGCGCTCGAAGCGATCGTCCGAGACAAGATGGCGACCCCCGTGGAGCTCTCCGTCCCGCTCGATGTCGCCGTCGGAATCGGTGCTTCGTGGCAGCTCGCGGCCCACTAACGGGCGTGACGACGCGACGCACGCCACGGAAAGTGCCGCCAAATTCGTCACATTTGCAGGGCAAAGACTGATAGACTGGTTCACGGTGTCTGGGGACAGGTGCATCTGCATCAGCCTCAAGACGCCGGAACTGTCCATCTACTATCCAGTCCGTTTCGGAGAAACTACTACATGACCACCAACACGCCGCAGGTCGCTATCAACGACATTGGTTCGGAAGCAGACCTGATCGCAGCCATCGACGAGACCATCAAGTACTTCAACGATGGCGACATCGTCGAGGGCACTGTCGTCAAGGTCGACCACGACGAGGTCCTCCTTGACATCGGCTACAAGACCGAGGGTGTCATCCTCTCTCGCGAGCTCTCCATCAAGCACGACGTCAACCCCGACGACGTTGTCGCCGTGGGCGACCAGATTGAGGCGCTCGTCCTCCAGAAGGAAGACAAGGAAGGCCGTCTCCTCCTGTCGAAGAAGCGTGCGCAGTACGAGCGCGCGTGGGGCCAGATCGAGAAGGTCAAGGAAGAGGACGGCGTCGTTACCGGTACCGTCATCGAGGTCGTCAAGGGCGGCCTGATCCTCGACATCGGCCTGCGTGGCTTCCTGCCCGCCTCCCTCGTCGAGATGCGTCGCGTCCGCGACCTCGCCCCCTACATCGGTCGCGAGATCGAAGCGAAGATCATCGAGCTCGACAAGAACCGCAACAACGTGGTCCTGTCCCGCCGCGCATGGCTCGAGCAGACCCAGTCCGAGGTCCGCACGAACTTCCTGCACACCCTGCAGAAGGGCCAGGTGCGCTCCGGCGTCGTTTCCTCCATCGTCAACTTCGGCGCGTTCGTCGATCTCGGTGGTGTCGACGGCCTGGTTCACGTCTCCGAGCTGTCCTGGAAGCACATCGACCACCCGTCCGAGGTCGTCGAGGTTGGCCAGGAAGTCACCGTCGAGGTTCTCGACGTCGACATGGATCGCGAGCGCGTCTCCCTGTCGCTCAAGGCCACCCAGGAAGATCCGTGGCAGGCATTCGCCCGCACCCACGCCATCGGCCAGGTTGTGCCCGGCAAGGTCACCAAGCTGGTCCCCTTCGGCGCGTTCGTCCGCGTCGAGGACGGCATCGAGGGCCTCGTCCACATCTCCGAGCTGGCTCAGCGTCACGTCGAGCTGCCGGACCAGGTCGTCAAGGTCGGCGAAGAGGTCTTCGTCAAGGTCATCGACATCGACCTCGAGCGTCGCCGCATCTCCCTGTCCCTCAAGCAGGCCAACGAGGGCGTGGATCCGACCTCCGAAGAGTTCGATCCCTCGCTCTACGGCATGGCCGCCGAGTATGACGAGAACGGCAACTACAAGTACCCCGAGGGCTTCGATCCGGAGACCCAGGAGTGGATGGAAGGCTTCGACGCTCAGCGCGAGGCTTGGGAAGCCCAGTACGCAGAGGCTCAGGCCCGCTGGGAGGCCCACAAGGCTCAGGTCCGCAAGGCCCTCGAAGAGGACGCCGAAGCGGCTCCCTCCATCGAGGAGCAGGCCTCCTACTCGACCCCGGTCGACAACGAGGGCACCCTTGCTTCCGACGAGGCCCTGGCCGCGCTGCGTGAGAAGCTGACGAACAACTGAACCAGTCTTTCTGACTGAGCTTCGACTCGTCAGTTCACGTCAGTGAACGCATGAGTGGTGGCCCCCAGGTTTTCCTGGGGGCCACCACTTTTTATCTGATTGCGTCTGACTGAATGCGTCGCCGCCTGATCTCCGGCCGCCGCGAGGCTCTCCCGCTGGGTGCGGGGCTGCTTGTGGCCCCAC
>NZ_ALCB01000027.1:0-963 GCF_000282935.1 Actinomyces sp. ICM39 | reverse complement strand
ACGGGACAGAGCGGGCGAGTAATACGCATGGTTCGTTGGCCCCTTGTCGCACTTCTGTGCGCCTTCGCCGTCATCGTGGGTGCGCCCTCTTCCTTTGCTGACCCGAGTCCCGACCCCGACCTCGCGCAGAGCGTCGCCGCGCACGAGGAGTGGTCGAATGAGGCCAGCGAGATCAGTGTCGGGCATGTCGACCTCGGCCCCCGACTGATCGACGGGCAGTGGAGGGCCGGACTGCGCCACGACGCCGAGACCGGCGCCGTGTGGCGCGACCCCAACCAGACCGTCTTGCGGGTCAATGATGCGGCCATCATGACCGCGCCCGACTCCGCCGACTACCCCTTCCTGGCCGACGTCGCCGGCAAGCCCGTGTACGTCGTTCCCCAGACGCAGAACCCGGGCGTCGTGTGGCTCGGCTGGAACACGCAGGACCCCGCCGTTACGGCCACCATCGACCGCGGCCTCACCATGCGCGTCGGCCCCGTGTCCGGCCCCGGCCGCGCGTGGCTGTTCCTGCAGTCCGGCACCTTCGGCAAGCCCCTCCTGCTCGCCGACTCGGGCGCGGCGCCCGGCGACGTGTGGATCGACTCGGGCACGCACGTGCACGCCAACTGGGCGTTCTCCGCCCCCGGCACCTACACGGCGACCGTGACCTTCCTCGGCACGACCACCGCTGGCGAGGCCGTGAGCGCCTCCACGACCCTGCGCTTCGCTGTCGGTGACGCCGCCTCCGCGTCCGAGGCCCTGGCCATGGCCGCGCCCGCCGCGGCGTCTGCTGATGGCGCTTCCGCTTCCTCCTCCGCTTCTTCCTCTGGGGCTGCGCCCGCTGCTTCCGGGGCCGCTGACCCCGCCGGTTCGTCCTCTGCTTCGGGGGTCGCGTCGGGCGGGCTGCCCGACTGGGCCTTCCTCGCGATCATCGCCGTCGCCGCGGCGTCGCTCCTCGTGATCGGCGCCCTCGTCGTCGCG
>NZ_ALCB01000026.1:0-3298 GCF_000282935.1 Actinomyces sp. ICM39 | reverse complement strand
GGCCCTCCGGCGCCCGGAACACCCGTGGGGCCACAAGCACCGCCGGAACACCAGCGGCGCTCAGCAGGATTTACTCGCCCGCGAGGCGGTCGACCTCGTGCATGATGAGGCCGCACACGGCGCTCACCCACGCGACGGCTGCGACGCCGAGGACGCGGGAACGCCAGGGACGTATCTGCAGGAAGTCCTCGAAACCGTACCCGGACCCGGGGGATGCGGCGGACATACTGAAGCCCCACATGGCGGCTCCGGTGGCCAGCAGCGCAATGACGATGAGCCCGAGACTCGCCCACACCATGACACGTTGAACTTTCGCGCCGTGCCGGGGACGCCGCTCGATGGGCGACAACGCGAGGGCCCACGCCCCAGCGATGAGGGCGGCGGTGATGACGTCGGAAGGCCGGTGCCAGCCTTCCATCATGACGGACACGCCCATGAGCGAGGTCCACGCCCACCCGATCCACGCGGAGGGGCTGCGGAACCATTGGGGTGCGACCACGATAAGGGCCAGCGACAGGGTCACGGCGACAGTCGTATGCCCGGAAGGCAGGGAGTTTCCGGCCCCCGTCGTGACTCCGAGGTTGGGGCGGGTGAGGATGTAGTCCTTGAGGATCTGGGTTGTGACGTTCGCACCGACGACAGCACCGAGGGCGCGTCCGGCGAGCGTGGGCCGACGTCGCGCAGCGGCGACGACGGCGACAACGAGGCCGGCCGCGACCATGACAGGCACGGACACAATACCCGTGATGAGCATCGAGAAGGACTCGTAGCGGCTCGCCGAGCGCATCGTGCCTTCCATGAGGATGGTGTCGAGGACCTGCCCGGGCGCGGTTGCGAGCGCCACGTGGCTGATGAGCATCGTTAGCAGCAGGCAGATCGTGACGCCCCCGAGACGTCGCGCGAGCTTGAGCCGGTACCAGGAGTCGGACAGGAGTCGACGAGGCTGGGGCGCGTTCGCCGCCGGTACCTCGCCGTTGGCCTGGGGTGCGGGGGTGCGTCCTCGGGCGGGCTGCTGGGTTGCGGCGGCGCGCTCCGCTCGGGAGGAGCGGCCGGCGGTCTCGGCGGATGCCGACGAGCGCGCGCGGGGGCGCACGGGGCGTGAGCCTTTGGTGTAGGACTCGTCGACGGCCGGGTCGGAGGGCAGGGCAGCGTTGGGGTCGTCCATGGTGTCCTCCGTTCGTGTCGATGCGATATTTCGTATCCACTGTAGTGGAGGGACGCGCGGGCGCGTGTATTGGTTTCGCTTTCTTGCAAATCGAAGGCAAGCACACAGCGGGTGGGCGCCCCGCGTACCTGCCCTGGCCTCGTCGAAGAGTGACGGGAGGCCCCATGTCAAGACTTGTCGGACAACGTGGGCGCGCGCGGGAGAGAGGCCTCGGTTACAGTGGGGGTGTCCGATTCTGTACGTTTCACGCGGGAGTTGTCAGTGGCTACATCTTCACCTGTCAGCACCGATCGCATTCGGGATTTGTTGCGTTCTCGGGACGTGCGTTTCGGCGACTACAACGAGGGCGAGCTGGCGTATTTGACGCCGAATGCCGCTTTTTTCTGGAATGCGACGAACCCTCAGATTTTGCAGTTGCGCGCTCAGTGGCGCGGAATTGCGCGCACGCCTGAGCAGTTCGGCGAGCTCGCTCGCGAGGTCGCGGCCTGCAATTCGACGCGCACGGGCCCGAAGGCGTACGTGGCTCCCCTCGAGGACGGCACGCAGTATGGCCTGATCGCGGAGTGCAACGTCGTGGTGATGTCGGGACTCACGCAGGCTCAGTTGGATAATTTCTTTGAGACGTCCATGTCGATGATTATGGGGTTCTTCGCGGATCTTGAGGTGACGTTGCCCGGGTTCGTGGATTGGGATTCCCAGGGTCGGGAGGTGTCGCTGTGAACGTTCCGTACGTGGTGCCCGAGGATGAGGTGACCCCCTACCCCGCAGATTTTGAGCGGGTCGTTCAGGCTGTGCGCGAGATGGGCTATGCGCTGGACGTGATCGAGAAGGGTCGTGCGGCGGGCGCGATTTTTGACGATGTTCCGTTCCTGGTGTCTTTCGATACGTCGGGGCGTTTCCTGTCGATTCGCGCGCTGTGGGAGTCGGATCTGCCGGCGGAAAGTGCGGAGCCCGCGCTGTTTGCGACGGCCGACAATTGGAATCGCGAGAAGTATTTCCCGACGGTGTACACGGCGACCTCGCCGGAGGGGACGCTGGGCGTGTACGCGGATTTCGTCGTGGATACGGAGGCCGGACTGTCGGACGTGCAGCTGCGCGACGCGATTTCGTCGGGTATTTCGACGGGTATCGCGGCGATCCAGTACGTGAAGGAGTCCGCCTCCGAGGCGCTGGGGCTCGGTGAATCCGGGCGCGAATGAGCGCTGACCTCTCACCCGCTTCTGAGACGTCTTCGTCGAACGAGGCCGGGGCTTCCTCGCCCGATCGGCCGCGCGATGGCCTGTCCTCTCCTTCTCCCGCGCACCTGCTCGATGTTCTGGAGCGCATGAGCGCCGGGGATGATCGGCTGCTCGGCCACGTGACACTGCCGGGCCGATCAGGAAAGATCGCGGACTGGCCGCAGTGGGTGTCGCCCGCGGTCACGGACGCGTGGGCGCGGCGCGGCGTGGAGCGCCCGTGGATTCATCAGCGCGAGGCCATTGACGCTGTGCGCGAGGGTCGCGACGTCGCGCTCGCGACGGGGACCGGCTCGGGCAAGTCGCTGGCCGCGTGGACGCCGATCCTCTCCGACCTGGTGGAAGCCGAGGATTCGTCGCGTATTTCCGCGATTCACCGCCGCCCAACCGCCCTGTACCTGGCTCCGACGAAGGCTCTGGCGGCGGATCAGCTGGCCTCGCTCATGGCGCTGCTTGGCCAGGACGACAAGCCCGCCGACGCACAGGCGAGCGCGGACCCGGAAGGAAGCCCCAGCCTCGTCGATGAGCGACTGCGTCGCGTGCGCGCGACGACCGTGGATGGGGACACGCCGCACGAGGCGAAGGAGTGGGCGCGCGCGGGCGCTGACCTGATCCTGTCAAACCCGGATTTCCTGCACTACGTGATGCTGCCGTCGCACCAGCGGTGGTCGCGTTTCCTGGCATCGCTGCGCCTCATCGTCATCGACGAGGCCCACCATTGGCGCGGCGTGACCGGCTCGCACATTGCACTGGTCGTTCGCCGTCTGCTGCGCATCGCCCACCACTTGGGCGCGGATCCGCGCGTCGTCATGCTGAGCGCGACCGTGCGCGACGCAGCGGCGGTGGGCCGCGCGCTGACGGGGCGCGACGCGGTCGCCATCACCGAGGACGGCTCGCC
>NZ_ALCB01000025.1:0-22943 GCF_000282935.1 Actinomyces sp. ICM39 | reverse complement strand
CGGTTTTTCTTTCGCTTCTTGGTTCTGTGAGGCAGCACTGACGCCCACTATGCAGGATGCTACTCCACCGTGTTCTGTGAGAACGCCCCAAACGTGTGTCATTTGATTGAAGTCCTACCAATAGCGCACCATTCTTTGGCATACTGAGGGGCGGAAATAATCCGCCATCATAGGAGCCGTCCGTGCCTCAGCAAAACGTCCCCACTACAACTGAGCAGGCCCCGGCCTCGTCTGCGGGTGCTGCCAAACCCAGCCTCGGTCGCGTGATTGCCGCGTGGGCGGTGCATGCGTTCACCATCTCGGGCCTAGCGTGGGCGACGCTCGCGCTGTTCGCGATGCTCGATAACAACATCCCCATGATGTGGCTGTGGTTTGTCATCGCGCTCATCGTTGATGGTGTCGATGGCACGCTGGCCCGTAAGGTCGGCGTTCGCCAGGTGATCCCCTGGTTTGACGGCGGCGTCGTCGACAATCTCGTCGACTACCTGACGTGGACGTTCCTGCCCGCGCTCTTCATGGCGATGTACCTGCCCTTCGGACCCAAGCCGATCCCTGTCATCATGATGGTGGTCATCATCGTGTCCTCCGTGTTCTGCTACGCGAACGACGGAGAAAAATCGAACGACAACTACTTCGTAGGCTTCCCGGCTGCGTGGAACTGCGTCGCGATCGTCATGTACGTGCTTCAAACACCCGCGTGGGTGAACATTGCGGCGACGATCTTCCTGGCGATCATGACGCTGGTCCCGCTGCACTACACGCACCCGGCCCGCGTGAAGCGTTTCCAGATTCCGAACATCATCGGTGCGGCCGCGTGGATCGTGGCCTGCGCGTACATGGTGGTCTTTTACCCGGTCCAGCCCCTGTGGACTCTGATCCTGTTCTGGGTTGGTGGAGGCTGGTTCCTCATCGCCGGGTTCATCCGTACGGCGACCGGCGAGGACAAGTAGTCGCCGCATCACGAACGGATACGAAAGTCCCCCGGGCACTGCGCTCGGGGGACGTCGTTATGCGAGCCCGATAAACACATTCGCGGTCACGTCACGTGAGGGCAGGGGCGGACCTCAGAGGAACGAGGCCGGGGCTTCCGGCGCTCGGAACACACTGGGATGCAGCAGTAACGGCGTGCCTACAGCAGCTCTGCGAGGCCCTTCTTGACGGCGCGGTCGCGCTGGTAGCGGAAGACTTCGAGGAAGATGCCGCCGAAGAAGATCAGCGCGATGGCGGTCCATACGCCCGGGGGAGCGTGGCGCCCGTACATGAGGAAGTACACGTAGGGTGCGAGGAAGGTGATGGCGGCAGTGATGGCGCCGACGACGCGGTGCCAGAGCTTTTGGCCGGCGACCATTTCGATGAGGCCCCACGTGTAGGGGATGGCGGTGATCATGTCGATGGCCCACAGGATGCGCCAGTCGCCCCGGAAGTGGGGGACGTACATGACGGGCACGGCCCGCGCCATCGAGTACACGAGGACGACGACGTAGGCGATGAACTTGGGGTTGCGGCACAGCCGCAGGAATGCGGCGCGTTCGATGATGGAGGCGCCGACGGCCCGGGATGCGTGGGTGGCGTGCGAGGAGGTTGTGAGCGTGTCGAGTCCGGCCATGGCGACGCGCATGAATTCGCGTTGCTCGTCGCTGCCGGCTGCCCAGCGCTCTAGCAGCTCGAGGGGGGACAGGGCGATGGGGGTGTAGCCGTCGCGTGGCTGGCCGGCCTCGTGGATGAGGTCGTCGCCGAGAGCCTCACGCAGGCGCGAGAGCTGCTCGGTGGGGATTTCAGCGATCCACAGGCGCACACGGCGTTGGATGGCGTCGTGGAGTTCGTGGGAGAGCGCGTGTCCAGCGGCGGAGTGGGGGGAGAAGCCTTCGGCGGCGATGTCTGCCAGGGCGCCGGGATATTCGACGATGCGGGTTGTGAGGTCGCCGGCCCGGTCGACGCCCGAGATGGCGATGATGGTGGCAGCGTCCCACTCGTAGCTGCGTGCGATCTCAATGTCGAGGATCGAACGCAGTGTAATGAGGGAAGCGGTGTCACTCACGTGGGGCCTCTCGTCGGGAGTCGGACACATCCATTGTGCCTGACAAAGTGGTCGGAATGCACGCTCGAGGCTGGCGTGGCCTCGCCGCGTAGAATCGGGGTATGGCGAAACGACGGATTGATCCGGGCGAGGGAATGGTGGCGCTGCGCTCGTGGCGCGAGTCGGTGGAGCGCGGCGAGGAGCCGGCGCGTGCGGTCGTGCTCACTGCCGTGCGCTTCACCCTCGAGGAACTGGGAGTTCTGCATCCGGGCCGTGCAGTCGAAGTGCGTGTGCCTCCCGCGGGCGCAGTGCAGATCCTGCCGGGTACGACTCATCGGCGTGGTACGCCGCCCGCCGTGGTCGAAACCGACGCCGTGACGTGGCTGTCGCTCGCGTGTGGGCTCCTCACGTGGGACGAGGCCGTGGCTGGCTTGCGCGTGAGCGCATCGGGTGAGCGCACCGACCTGGGGCCCCTCCTGCCGCTCGTGTGAGCGGCGGGAAAGGGGAAGGAATGCTCAGGCCTCCAGCTGGGGCACGCCGAAGCGGGCCTCGAGCTTGGGGGCGAGCCACTTCTGGGAACCCTTGTATGCGTAGCGCTGGGCAACGGCGGCGATGGCCGCGGAGGTCGAGGCGAAGAGCACCAGGGAGGCGATGGTGACGTCGTCGGAGTCTTCGGCGGGGATGGGGCGTCCGGTGGCGACCTTCCAGCCGACTTCGAAGAGCTTGGAGGCGGCGAAGGCCGCTCCGGCGATGACGACGGTCGTGGCGACCTTTTCGATGGTGGCTGAGTCCATGGTTGCCTCCTGGCGTGGGGGGTGGTTGTCCCTGTGCGCGTGCGCACGATTCCATGATGCCCCACGCGGCGCTCTTGCGCGAGGCCCACGGGCACGCTGTCCTATGCTTGAACGGTAGTGTTCCCGTCTGAAGGATTCCTCATGGCTCGCGCCCGCTCTGTTTTTGCGCTCTCGGCCCTCGTTGTTGCGGCGTCGACGATTGCGGCTTGTACGCCGTCCGTGTCGTCGAGCGCGCCCCGGGATCCGTTCGCCTCTCCGATTGTGCCGGGTCAGAGCGCCCGCGCCTCGTCGGCCGCGACCACGGCTGGCACGATTGATGCTCCGACGCCGCGCAGTGGTTCGGGGACGGTGACGGTCGCTCTGGTGGGTGGCGCGCAGCTGCCGATGGTGACGGCGCAGGAGTTCACGAAGGCGACGGGTTTCACGGTGGCCGCGGTGCCCGTCGATAGCGTTGCGGGCCTGGCGAAGACGAACGCGGATGTTGTTGTGGGGCTTGACGGCGCGGATGCACTGCAGGCGAGCGCGGCCGGTTCGATTGCGGCCGTGGCGCCCCAGGATACGGTGACACTGTCGGGCACGGCTGTGGAGGGCGCGGCTGCTGCCGTCGCCTACGGTCGTGACGACGTCTGCGTCATTGCCGACAAGTCGTGGATGAGCGCGAATGGACGCCCGCTGCCGACCTCGTTCGGTGATCTGACGTCTCCGCGTATCCGCGCGCTGCTCGCGGTCCCGGACCCGGCCTCGTCGTCGGTGGGGCGCGCGTTCGTGCAGGAAGCTGCCTCGCAGATGGGCGAGGGCCTGGGATCCTTCGCGCAGTCCCTGAACCCGCGCGTGGACGCCTCCTTGGGGGCGACGATTGGCGCGTGGACTGCGGGCGCGCATGTGTCCGAGGAATACCTCTCTGAGATCGCGGGGGCCTCCGCCGCCACGTCGGGAGCGTACCCGCTGGTTGTGGCCCCGCGTTCGCTGGCCGCTGCCGCAGCGACGAATACGGGCGCGGATTCCTACGGTACGCCGATCTCGTCGACGTGCATCGCCCGCATCATGTACGTGGCCGCGACGGGCTCGTCGGCCTCCGATGGCGCCGAGTCGCTGATTGCCTGGCTGCAGGGGGAGACCGCTCAGCGCTCCCTGGCGACGACCGGTGCGGCGTACCCGATTGACGGTGTGCTTGCCGCCGACACGAAGGCCGGCTGGCTCATGGGTATTACGGGCGAGGCGGTCGTCGCTGACGAGACGATCGGCTCCCTGGACGCGCTCGATGCCTTCCTGGCTACGTGGTCCTCGGCGCTGGCTTCCCCGGCGCCGACCACGCCGAGTACGCCCGACCCCGCGACCGACCCGGGCACGCAGGACACTGGACAGGATCCGGCGCCCGCGGATGATGCGGCGACCGATCCGGGCCTCGACGATTCGGGTGACGAGGAGTAATCCCCGCCGGACGCCCCTGAAGAGTCAGCCTCGCAGCATTGCGGGGCTGACTTTGCATTCTTCGCCGATGCGCATGGGGGCGATGAGGCCCGCTTCGCGCAGCTCGAGGAGGCGCGGCACGGTGCGCTCGACGACCTTCCACGGGTCGATCGTGTTGAGGTAGATGCGCGTGCCGCCTTCGAAACCCGCGAGCGTCGAGATGCGCCACTTGAGCAGGATGCGCCAGCGCATGGGCGTGGACACGGTGGGCGGGCGGTGGTACCACTCCTCGTTGGCGGGCACCTCCACGCCCGTTGCAGCGTGCGCGGCGTGGAGGATGTCGGAGATCCCCCGCATGGCCTCGGGGCTGACCTCCCACGGGTTCGCGGCTGCTCCCAGGGGCCAGATCGCGATGCCGGGGAAACGGTGCCCAAACCCGGCCAGGGCGACGGCGTGCTCGTTCTGGGCGATGAGGAGCTTGCGCGTGGCCGCGACGGTGAAGATCTGGTCGTAGATGTCGGGCTGGGCGCGCAGGCGCTCGAGTTCAGCTTCGGTCTGGACGGACAGGTCGTCGATTGCGACGAGCTGCTTGTGGAGGTGGTCGAAGGACGCGCCCGCGGGGCGCAGCCAGTTCTGGAACGTCGCCACATAGCGCACGGCGGGGTCCAGGTCGTACAGGTCGCGCATCGAGCGGGCCGTGTAGGCCGTGTACTGCTCGTGCTCCTCGGGGGTGAGGGTGCCGGACCCGGCGAGCTGGTGCGCTTCGGTGGCGCCGTCGACGTAGTGGCGCTTGCCGATGATGAGGTCGTGCCCGCCGGAGAAGAAGCCGTTGGCGTACTGCAGGCGCGCGGTCTCGCTGGTGGCCGCAAACTCGCCCTCGCTCATGCCCGAGGCCAGCATGCGGGCGCGCACGACGTTCATGACGTGCTCGTAGCCGGCGTCCGAGGCGAGGTAGTGCGCCATGCGGCGGCGGTCATTCTCGGAGGGGACGTGCCCGTGGTTGAGGTGCCAGTAGTTGTAGGAGACGATCTCAAACAGGTTGGGGATACGTCGGAATTCGGCGACCGTGTCGCCGAGCTGATCGGCGCCGAGGGCGTCCAGCTGCTCCCAGGACCCGTCCTCGTGGCGCACCAGGCGCGACTTCTCGGGCGGGGTCTCGAGGTATCGGCCGGAACAGAACGCGCAGTGGTGTCCGTCGGCCTCGTGGTTGATCGGGTTGTGGTCCGAATGCGGCGCGGTCAGGGGCCGGTTGCCGCGGCCCGGAACGGTCCACACCTCTGTGCCCGTGAGGAGGTTCTGCTGTTTGACGGTGCCATCGGCCAGTCGAACGATGGCGCGGTCGGCGCGCGTGAGCTTGGAAGCCATGTCTGTATCGTACCCGTCTTCAGAGTCGGTCCATCGTGGCCGGATGCGACCCCATGCGACCGGCTTCGCCCGCGTCGAGGGCATCGATGCGCGCGGTCTGTTCGGGATCCAGCGAGAAGGAGAACACGTCGAAGTTGGCGGCCATGCGCTCGCGGCTCAGGGTCTTGGGGAAGACGACGTGGCCGCGATCCAGCGCCCAGCGCAGCGCGACCTGCGTTGGTCCCACGCCGAGCTCAGTGCCGATTTCGATGAGAGTCGGGTCGGTGACCGCGCGTCCGCGCGCCAAGGGGGACCATGCCTCGAACACCATGCCGAGTCCCTGTGCGTAGGTGCGCAGGTCGGCGTTGGGGAAGAAGGGGTGGGATTCAACTTGGAGGACGTGCGGGGCGACTGTTGCGACCGCGCGGACGGCCTCGATGTGCTCGCGCTCGTAGTTCGACAGGCCGATTGCGCGTGCGCCGCCTGCGTTGAAGGCGTCCTCGAGGGCGGGCCAGGGCAGGGCGACGTCGCCTCCGTAGAGCGTGGGCAGCGGCCAGTGCACGAGGAGGAGGTCCACGTAGTCGGTGCGCAGGTCCTCGAGGGAGCGCTGGATGGACGCGGCTGCCCGATCGGGCTCGTGGTTGGAGTTGTCGACCTTCGTCGTGACGAACAGGTCTTCGCGCGCGATGCCCGATGCCTCGAGCGCTGCCCCGACCTCGGCCTCGTTGCCGTACATCTGAGCGGTGTCGATATGACGGTACCCGACCTCGAGGGCGCGGCTCACCGCGTCGTACGTGTCCTCGCGTGCGACCTTGTAGGTGCCGAATCCGAGCACGGGGATGGGTGATCCTGTCGGGAGTATGAGGGTCGGAATCGGGGACGAGGCCGGGGTGGGGCCAGCGGGAAGCGGGGTGTTCATCGGTGAATCCTCCTAGTCGTTCCCAGTGTAGCCTCCCGCACACGCTGCGGTCGCCGTCGTCCGCGGGCGCGGTCGGTCCGCATGTCGTAGCGTTGTCCTCGTTTAACGCCGTGCGCGGCGACGATCTGAGAGCGCAGGAGGAATCATGATTAATGCCTACGAGACGGAGGACGGCGTCGTCTTCGACATGAGCAACCTGGAGTGCGAGGCGCTGCGCTCATACGCCGACGGACTCCTGGCTGATCCCGAGCATCCGTTCGTTGAGCTGCTGCGCGGCCAGGGCCTCGTTGTTGGTGATACTCCCGTCCCGCGCCTCGCTGCTCTCCTTCAGGCGTTCTCGCAGGCAACGAAGGTGCTGACCGCCTGGGTCGTCGCTCCGGCTGGGTGCCGCCGATCCACCTTCTTCGTTGGCCCGCACTCCTCTGTGGTGTCACGGTGCGAGGACGGGATGCTACTTCCCGGCGAGGATGACCCGTTGTCGGTGTGGGTGGTTGACTCCGCGCAGCTGCGCGACACGTTCTTCGAGCTCAGCGCCATCGGCGAGCCTTCCGGCGAGGGGGTGTTGCCGACGGCGGTGCCGGCGACGCTCTTCGGTGCCCTCGAACGGGCGGAGGTGACGGAGATACTCGTGGAGGTGCCGAAGGTGGCCCGTGAGATCGCCGAGCTCATCGACACCGAGGTGGACGAGGCGACGGGAGGCTTCTGGGCGGACCTCGCGGATGACTCGTGGGTGGGACTTTCCGTGCGGGTCGTTGATGCGGTGTCGTACCCGAGTCTGTCGGGCGAGAGCTGGCGTTTGCTCGCCACCAGCGAGGAGGTCTGCGAGGTGCTGGCCGGCGTTGAATTCACCGAGCTGTATCCCGACGAGGTGCCCCTGCTGGCGAGCGCAGATGGTGAGTTCTGGGCGGTTGCTGCGCCTTCATCGACGGGGGTGCTCTGGGAAGATATCGAGGATGTTCTCTCCGAGTAGTCCAACTCCTGAACCGCAGATCTCACAGTCTGAGAACGTCGGGTGACAAATTATTTCTGTCCCGATGGTCAGTCGGCCTGTTTGCGGCGTTTTTCCCGGCTTTGGACGCTCGTGGTCCTCTCTTTTGAGGAGGCTGACCGCGTGAGTAGAGAAGTGCTGAAATGTCGCTGAAAAACCCTTGAATGGCGTCTGCAATGTGGTTGACACTTAAATTGGTATGACGGTCAATATCTGTGATATAGCGCGAAAATTCGGGGACTCCTGTCTAACCAGACGGTAGGCTTTATGTTAGGTAACCCACCGTGAATTCCCCGCTCTAAGAGCAAAATTCGCGTACGATAGATACTGTTCAACCACAGATCGTCTACACGTCCAGACAATGAACGGAGAGTTATGTCGGTTCGCAATGCACTGCTGGCGCTTGTTGCGCAGCAGCCCGCCGGTGTCTACCGCCTGAAGCAGATGTTCGAGGAGCAGACGTGCGGAGCATGGCCGCTGAATATCGGCCAGGTCTACCAGACGATGCAGCGCCTCGAGCGCGATGGTCAGGTTGTGTCTCACGCTGAGACCAACGCGGGCCGTGATTCTGAGGTCTTCGAGCTGACCGATGCTGGTCGCGACGTCCTCGCCGCCTGGTGGTCCACCCCCGTTCCCCGCGAGCACCCCGAACGTGATGAGCTCGTCATGAAGCTTGCCGTGGCTGCCGCCGACCCGACGGTCGACGTCGAGGCCATGATTCAGACTCAGCGTCGCTCGACCCTAGGTTCCCTGCGTGACGTCACCCGCCTGAAGGCTTCGGCCGATGAGGGTGAGCTCGCATGGAAGCTCATCCTGGAGCGCCACATCTTCGACCTTGAGGCCGAGCTCAACTGGCTCGACCACATCGAGTCCGGTGCGGTCTCCGAGGCCGCGCGTCGTGCCGCCTTCGCTGCCGCGAAGGGTCGCTCGATGAGCTGGGCTCAGGCTGAGGCCAGTATTTCGGAGCGTGCCGGGGTGCGATGAGCCAGCCTGTGCCACTACCGATCCGGATGGTTGGCGTCGGACATGAGTTCGGCGCGGACGGTGTCCGAGTGAGAGCGCTCGACGGGATCGACCTTGAGGTCGCACCCGGCGAGCTTCTCGCTGTTATGGGACCCTCCGGCTCCGGTAAGTCGACGCTCCTGTCGATCGCCGGTGGTCTCGAGCGTCCGACCCGTGGAAGTGTCTTCATTAACGGGGTTGACCTGGCGTCGCTGGACAGCGTGCACCGCGCCGAGGTGCGTCGCCGCTCAATTGGGTACGTCTTCCAGGACTACAACCTGATCCCGTCTCTGTCGGCTCTTGAAAACGTTGAGATGCCGCTGCAGCTCGATGGTGTGAGCCCGTCGAAGGTCCGCTCGGCCGCGATGGCTGCGCTGGAGGAGGTGGGCGTTGCCGACCTGGCAGACCGCTTCCCTGAGCTGCTCTCCGGTGGTCAGCGACAGCGCGTCGCGATCGCCCGCGGGCTCGTGGGTAACCGCTCGGTCATTCTTGCGGATGAACCGACGGGTGCGCTCGATTCTCACACTGGCGAACAGATCATGTTGGTGTTGCGTGATCACATTGATGCCGGTGCAGCCGGTATCCTCGTGACTCATGAGGCCAGAATGGCCGCATGGGCAGATCGAACTGTCTTCCTACGCGACGGTCGCATCGTCGACCGCTCGAGGGGAGACTCGCTGAGGGATCTGCTGGCAGACACAGCACCAAGGATCTAATGAGCAGGCTCAACACACGGATGAGGCGATGGGGAGTAGTACTCCGCATCGCCTCTCGTGATGCGCGCCAAAGCTTGGGGCGCACGCTCACGGCGGTGTTTCTGATCTCGCTGCCGATCATTATCGCGATCGCGGCGATCACCTTCTGGGATGTGACGACCTCGCAGCGCTACCATGCCTCGTCGTGGCTCGGACACCGCAGCGACGTGCAGGCGGTGACGCTGCATCGCTCCTCGAGCGCCCTCGAACAGGACTTTACGGTCGATCGCCTGGCGTCGACGGCCTCGAGCGACGAGGTATCGGTCTCGATGGAGACCCTCAACAGCTGGGTGCCAGCAGGCGACCATCTGATCGCCGTTGACACTCTCTACCAGCTGCGTCTGGAAACGGCTGAGGGCGCGGGCTTCACGGTTGACAACGGCACGCAGACGGCCTCGCTCGAAGCTCCGCGTGTCAATGCTGGAGGCAAGACCGGGCCCCTGGCCGCCGGCCACGCCGTTATTTCTCAGGATGTTGCCCGAGCGCTCTCGGTCTCGGTCGGAGACAGCGTCAACCTGTCCCTGACGATCGCTAAGGAACGCGCAACGCAGACCCTTAAGGGAACCGTCGTTATCGATGCACTCATCGGTGGCACCGAGCGCGCCATTATCGGCGACGGAACGCTTCCCATCGATCGCCTTGCCGTCGCGGGGCGCACGCAGACGGCCTGGTACGTGATCGGACCTGTGCCCATCACCTGGGAAAAGGTCCGTGAGCTCAACGCGTCCGGCTTCTCTGTCCTGTCTCGCCAGGTGTTGGCGAGCCCGCCCGACGCCTCGGTGCTCTCCCCGCGCCTCGAACAGTACGAGGTATCCCAAAACGCTCGTCGTGCGAACCCCGGCCAGTACCTTCTCCTCGTTGCGGGTATCCTCCTGATCCTCACGGAGATGGTCCTGCTGATCTCGCCGCTGTACACCGTCGCTCAGCGCTCGGTGATGCGCACAGCCGCCATGATCGTTGCGAACGGCGGCGACCGCACGGACGGACGCAGGCTCACTATTGCCCACGGCGTCATCATCGGCATCTACTCGGCGTTTTTTTCTGCCGCCTTGTCTGCGGCCTCCATGGTCGGCATCGGCATGTGGTCGGGCCTGGGTATCGGCATCGTCCCCTGGTGGCCTCTCGCGCTGTCTGTGCTCCTGCCGGTTCTCCTCTCGCTGATGGCGTCCGTGTCCCCGGCGCACACGACCTCCCATATCGACACCTCCGCCGTTATCGGCGGGCGCGTGTGGGAGCCATCCCGCCTGGTGCGACGCCGCATGATCTACCCGCTCGCCCTCCTTGCCGGCCTGCCGCTGCTCGGCCTTGCCGCCTGGCAAGGCTCGATTCTGGTGCTCGTCGTCGGTATCGGTCTGCTCGAGGCGGGCCTGATCGGATCGATCCCCTACATCTTCACCCGGTGGCGTGCTCCCAACCGCCGGGCGTCGATGAGCATGCGCCTCGCCCTGCGCGACGCGGTGCGCAACGGCCATCGTACGTTCCCGGCCATGGCCTCGATCCTGACGACCGTGTTCGTTGCCTGCAGCCTGCTCATCACCCTGTCCTCGTCGAACGAGGCCGGCTGGAACGCTCGCCCCCACGTGGGCCAGCGTGGTCAGATCTTCGTGTCGACCGTCGATCGCACCGAGTCGGTCAAGCGCTCACGTGACCTCATGAAGTCCGCTGTCGATGCCGTCAACGCCCAGCGCGGTGTCACGTCGCAGGTGACGCTCAATGGCCTCGCGTGGAACAGCGGGCCGGGTGGCCCGACCAGCATGGTCGAGGCAGTGCACCCCTACAACGGTTCGACCTTCACGATGTCGGACAAGATTGGCACCATGACGGAGCTGGACCTGGCCTACATGGTCGACGACGGCACGTATCTGCGTGAGGCTGGATACTTCACCAACGAAGACGACATGGTGCGTGCAATCGCGACCCTCAACGCCGGCGGTGTCCTCATTCCCGATCCGCAGTACATCGACGGCGCTGGCCAGGTGACGCTGCGCAGCCTCGATATGAGCGCCATCGCCGAAGCGAAGGCTGCCGGTGCCTCGGACGACAATCTGCCGGACGCCAAGGTGACGACCGTCCAGACCTTCGTCGCCACGCCCCTGACTCGCGTCAACATCATCGTGTTGTCGCCGACCGCAGCGTCCTACCTGGGCCTGCAGGCGCGGCCTCTGGGCGAGCTCCTGACCGTCGAGAAGCAGGTCAGTCCCGTCGACGCTCCGTCGTTCCAGGCGACGATTGCCCGCCAGGTGCCCGGCGCCTCTGCTCAGGTCATTGTCCCGACGATGCGTTCCCTCGTCCTGCCCTACGTTGCAGCGCTTATCGCCGTTGTCGCTGCGGCGGCCACGGTCGCCCTCGTCGTCGCCCTGTCGGCCTCGGACATGCGTCCCGATCTCGATACACTCGACGCAATCGGTGCGGCCCCCGCGATGCGTCGCCACGTCACCACGTGGCAGGGTATCGTGCTCGCGCTGAATGTCATCCCGACGGCCGTTCTGTCCGGCCTCGTCGTCGGCGTCCTCGCCGTCATTACGTTCGCTAACGCGCATGTATTCTCGACGCTCACTACGCTGCGGCCGATCGTGCCGTGGGGTGCGCTCCTGGGCATGCTCATCGGCATGCCGATCCTGTGTGCCCTCGTCGCGATTGTCCTGACGCCCCGCCACCAGAATCGTATTCGTCGCATCAACTAGGGGACGTCGATGAGTGAGACCCCCGACGAAGTCGTTATCCCTGCCGGCGCGCTCGCCTCGTCGTCCGTGCGTGTGGATACCTGGCTGTGGGCGACCCGGCAGCTGAAGTCACGCTCCCAGGCCACGGCCGCCGTGCGCGCGGGGCACGTGCGTGTCAACGGTGAGCCCGTCAAGGCCGCCTACAAGGTGCGCGTGGGGGACGAGGTACGCCTGCGCATCGAGGGCTTCGACCGGATCCTCGGGGTGGTCCTGCTGCTGAGCAAGCGCGTCTCCTACCCGCAGGCTCGTATCTCCTACGACGACCGCACCCCGGAGCGTCCGCGCATGCACATCCCCGTCGCGATGCGCGAGAAGGGGAGCGGTCGGCCGACCAAGAAGGAGCGCCGCGAGCTCGATAGGCTTCGTGGGTATGACTCCCACGAGCACTACTGAGCGCATCGACGAGGCCTGGGGTCCTACGTGGGACGTTGACATGGTGGGTTGGTCGTCCCGTTGCTCGATGTCCTTCCGTGGCCGTGCGCCTCATCATCCGCCGCACCGCACACAAAGACCCCGCCGCCCATGGGGCGACGGGGTCAGTGTGATCAGGGAAGCCGCGTCAGTCGTTCGGGTAGAACGACTTCACGCCGATCTTGTAGTACTCGCCCCAGGTGGGGTCGTAGGGAATTTCGAACTGCGTGCTGCCTGTTCCGTTGCTGTCGACGGTCAGGGTGGCCACGTCGCCGACGTCGTATCCCTTCGACGTGAACGCGTTGTTCGTCGTGCGCACGGTCATGTCGAGCGTCACCGTCGCGGAGGAGAGCATCGCGAGGCCCTTCTTCATGTCCTCGCTGGCCTTGACGGTCACGGAGCACGTCAGAGCCGTGCGTGACTCATTGGCGACGCACTCGCTCGACTCGGTGCTGAAAGCCTCGTTGGGCGTGTTATTGGCGACGAGGTCGTTGATGATGACCTTCTTCTCGCACTGCTGCTTGACAATGCTTCGGACCTCGTCGTTGACGTCGAGGTAAAGGCTGTACAGATCGTCGAAATTCTTGACGTTGTCGGGCGTGATCTGCGAGCACCAGTAGGGGGCGAACTCTTCGCCGGCCTGCTTGAGGGTCGCTGCGGCCTCGTCGCGCATATTGACAGCGGACCTGGAGGCCTGCACGGTCAGAAGGAGCATGATGGCGGTCATGAGCGCAAGGAGCGCTGCGATGATGAAGGCGAGGCGGTTAAAGAGGGTCAGGCCCTTGCTCTTACCGGGCTTCGCCGGGGCTACGGTGGCGGTGGGAGCCTCGGTGGCTGCGGCCGTGTTCAGGTCACTCATTCATTGCCTCCTGCACCTTCTGATGTTCCTTCTGCGCGTCATTGAGGATGGACTGAGAATGCTCGACGTCCTCCTGTGCCTTTCCGTGCATACCTGTCGCAACGATGCTCGTGCCCAGGAAGAGGACGACGAGGAGCGAGGCGATGACGGCGAGGACGATCTGTCCGCGGGTAGCCTTGGTGGCAGGTGCCTGGGCTACGGGGGTGAACTGCACCGTGGCGTTGGCGGGTTGCGGCGACGTCTCTGCGGCGGTGGCGTCGGTGGTCTCGCTGGTGGCCGCGGCATCGCCTGCGGCGTTCGGGGTTTCGGAATCCGTGGAGGTGCTGGAAGCGGGCGCGGCCTGATAGCGGTCGGTCCACTGGGTGCCGTCCCACCAGCGCAGCTGGTCAGTTCCTGCAGGGTCTGCGTACCAGCCCTGGACGGGGTTGCTCACGAGGAGCCTCCTTTCACTGTGTCCCGACTATTCTAGGGGAGCTCGAATTTCATTGAATCGGTCAGTGATAGGCCTCACGTCGCATATGGACAGTGAGGTGCGGTGCGATATCTCAGGGAAAGCGATGGTCCCGCCACCCGTGCGGGCAGCGGGACCATCGTGCGATGCTCAGGCTTATTCGTTCGGGAAGTACGACGTCACCTGGATGTCGTAAGCGGTGCCCCAGTTGATATCGATGGGAACATCGAAAGATGTCGTTCCGGATCCGCTCGAATCAAGCGTTATCGTCGCGACGTTGTCGATCACGTGTGGGTCGGTGACTAAGTTCGTCGGAGTGGTGGCGACACGCATCCGCAGGGTCGCGGTCGTCGCCGAGTAGAAGCTGAGTCCCTGCCCCAGCGTGTACGGATTGGTGGCCACGGTAGCAGTGCAGGAAGCAGTATTTTCCGACTCGTTGACGGTGCACTCGGACGTGACTATGAATGCCTCAGTGGGATCGTGCGAGCTAATGAGCTTGGCAACGGCCACTTTCTTATTGCACTGACGTTCGATCTCGCCCTTTTGTTGCGACGACGCTGCGTCGTAGTCCCTAAACAGAGTGGACATCTTATCGGCGTTCTCCGACGTGATCTGGTCGCACCAGCTGGTCGCCTTGATTTCGAGGGTCCGTCTCTTGGCATTTTCCGTCGCGCTCGTCAGGCTCTTCACCTCGTTGTTACGGGAAATGGCCTGTGAGAAGAGCGTGATCATGGCGACCGCGCTGACGATAACAATGAGGGCCAAGATCCGGTTGACGATAGTCAGGCCACGGACCTTGTGCTGCGGGAAAGACAGGGGGCGGGAGTAGTGTTCGCTCACTTGGCTGCGTCCTTCGCTTCCTGGAGCGTCTGCTCTGCCTGATCGTACAGGGATTGTGCGTTCTGCAGGTCGTTACCGGCACTCACATACGCGCTGCCTGCCAGTGCAGCGCCAGCGATGAAGAAGAACGTCAGGAGTCCCAGGATTCCCGTGGTAACGAGCTGCGAGGCTGGGGGCTGAGCTTTGGGCTTCGTTGCTGCTGGCTTCGCTGCTGGCGGCGTCGCGGCGGGCACCTGGACGGGAGCGCCGGTGGGGGGCTCTTCTACTTGCGCGGCGGGCTGAGGGTGGGTGTCACTAGCTGCTTCGTTGCCGGTGGGTGCAGGGCGGAACTGCTCGCTCCACTGGGTGCCGTCCCACCAGCGCAGCTGGTCGGATCCTTCGGGATCTGCGTACCAGCCCTGGACGGGGTTGCTCACGAGGAGGCTCCTTTCACTGTGTCCCGTCAATTCTAGGCCAGCGTGAATTGATGGAATCTGTTCAGTGATTGGCCTCACGCGTTTGTCAGAGGCTGGTCGGCCACCAGGACGTCATCGAGAAGCCGCACTCGGTCTTGTCGGTCATCGCCGGGTCGTAGGGGACGGAGATTGTGAACGTAGCGGGGGTCCCCGGCGTGAGTGTCACCGTCGTCGTCCCCTGGTAGGGGGAGGAGGGGCTCAGCGTGGTTCCCTTGTCGAGTGTGTAGCCGGAAATCGTGAGCTCAAGGGGGCCGAGCGAGGAGATGGCACTCGTGGAGCTCAGCGTGATGGTGCCGTTGATTGTCGTGGTCACCTGGTCGGTCGTGCACTCCGGGACTCCGGGGCTGAATGCGGCCTCGGCACCGGCGCGCTGCGCGTTGGCGTACGTCTCCTTGGGGGCGCACTCCTCGTGAATGGCGTCCTTGACGGCCTGCGTCGCCGAATCGTAGGACTTAATGGCGTCGCGGATCGATGCCGCCCTCTCTCGGGTGATGGAATCGCACCACGCCTTGGCGTCCTTGTGAACGTTGGCAGCGTCGAGGCGTGTCTTCGCGTCTGCGATCTGCTGGTCGACCGCAGCCTTCTCGGACTGAGCCTGCTCGGCCTGTGTGTCGTAGCTGGACGCCGAGTGCGAGCGCCAGGCGTTAATTCCGCCGACGACGGCTGACAGGATGATGAAAATGACAGCGAGGGCGGCGCCCGCGACGGTCGCGGCGCGTAGGGGGGCGGGTGCGCTCACTTCTGGGCCTCCTCGATCTGTCGGTTGATGTCTGCGAGGGTGGACTGCGCGGTATCGAGTTCCTGCTGCGCGGTTTCGGCGCGGCTCTTCGCCTCATCGTGGATGCGGCCGCTGGCGCCCAGGTGGGACCATGCGACTACGAGGACCGTGATGAAAACGGCGACAAGCATCCAGGAGGCGACGCAGCCGAGCGTCCACTTGAGGGTGCCGGAGCGTTTCTGCGCCTCCCGAGGGCTCGTGGCGTCGCCGGGCATCGGGACGGGGGTATCGTTCCCCTCGTTCATGGACGAGGCGGGGGCGGGCTCCCATGCGCCCGTTTCCTCGGGGGAGGGAATGGGGTCGGAGACCTCCCAGTGCGCGGGATCGTCCGGGGAGGGGATCGGGGGGATCTCGGCGTTGGCCTCGGCCGCCGCGGTCGAAACGACGTGTTCGGGCTGAGCGTACTGCGGGGCTTCGTCGTAGGCGGGGATCGCCTCAGCCTGTACGGGAGTTGCTCCGGCCTGCGTGGGCGCCGCCTCGTAGGGCTCGACGTACTCAGTCCAGGCGTGGCCGTCCCACCAGCGCAGCTGTGCGGCGCCGGTCGGATCGGCGTACCAGCCTTCCGCAGGTTCGCTCATTGTGGTTCACTCTCCCGTGTCATATCAAAACCGAGTGTCTGGTCAGGGAGTCTAGTCGCCTGAGGGATGGTGGGCAACTATGTGCTCAGACCCCGCTGGGCCAGATGCTTACAGCGCGGATACCGCAGGATCCCGAGTCAAAGGAAGGTAGTGGAACGTTCGATGTCAGTGTGCCCGTTCCTCCCGCGGGAACAGTGATTGTCTGCTTGTCCACAGGTTGATGACCCTTGGTGGTAGAACCAGGGACGAGGTAGACCTCGACGGTGACGTCGTACGCCGATGCGCCAGCCAGGTTTGCTCCGGTAATGGAGATGGATCCCGAGATCGTCGCCGAGGAAGCTCCACCCGAGCAGGCGGTAGTTTCTGCCTTGAGTGCTCCCTGCGCGGTATCCTTCGCGTATGCCTCGATAAAGCTCTTCTTCTGCGGGCAAATCTGGCCGATGACCTCGCGTCGTGTCGCCGTCAGTGACGAGTAGTCACGCGCAACCCTGTCGAGCGTGTCGAAATCTGCTTTCGCGCTCGTCAGACCGTCGCACCATGCCTGGGCTTCCTTCTTATTGGTCGCCTCGGTGATCTTGGTGCGGGTCGTCGCAGTCTCGGTCTCTGTCTCCTTCGTCTTCTCGCGCAGGGATTGGGCGTCGCTCTGCGCCTGCCTGGCGGACTCTGAACGTGAGTGCGCGGTGAGCCCCAGGACCACCGACAGGATGAGGAAGAGAACGGCGAGGGCGGCGCCAATAGTCGTCAGTACTTTCAGGCCGCTGTGGGATCCTGCCGGATTCTGCGCGGGCGCCGGAGCGGGGGTAGGAACGTAACTCACTGCTGCAACTCCTCGAGTTCCTTCTTAGCTTGATCAAGCTCCTTTTGTGCCTGGTCGTACTGCCTTTGAGCCTCGTCGCGTTCTTGGACCGCGGGCGTGAGTTCGGCGCGCGCGTGCGAATAGGAGCTGCCCGCGATAATCGTCGTCACTCCGAAAATGACGACAGCCGCCCACACCGCAACTGTCGCGAGCTTCCAACGCGAGGTGTTCTTCGGCGTCTTCGTGTTTGCGGCCTTGTTGTCCCGCGCGTCCTTCTTCGGCTGGTTGAAGGTCGGTTCGGAGCCGTAGGGGCTGGAGGACACGGTAGGGGCCTGCTTGTTCGAAGGCAGGTGAGGGCCCTTCGGGGCAGAGGTCTGCTGCGCGCTGGCCCCCTGTGCGACGGCGGCCTGCGCGCTGTCGGGGGCGCCGGGATTGGGTGCGCCTGTCGGCATGGCCTGCATCGGCGCTTGCTGCCCCATCCCCTGCTGGGGAAACCCCTGTGTCTGCATGCCATGTTGTGGCATGCCCTGGTGGGGGATCCCCTGCTGTGGCATGCGCTGCTGCTGTGTGGGCATCGGCTGGTACTGTTCCGTCCACGAGCCGCCGTTCCACCAGCGCAGGCGCTGGCTGCCGACAGGATCCGGGTACCATCCGGCTGCTGGTTGAGACATGATCGTCCTTTCAGTTCCTGGCACCAGTGTAACCAATCCGTGAGGTTCATAACGCAGGCAATATGACAGTCGCGGGGAACGCCGGACGCATGACAGGTACTCTGAAAGCTATGGCCTCTCTTTTCGCGTCTTCACCCCTGCTCGCACTGTTTGTCGTTGTTGCGTTGGGTGCGGCGATTGGGGCCATTCGGATCGGCCCGCTGCGCTTCGGGGCGGCGGGTGCTCTCTTCGTCGGCCTCATCGTTTCGGCGCTGCATCCCGAGGTTGTCAGCACCCACATGTCGATCGTCCAGCCGATGGGCCTGGCCTTCTTCGTGTATTGCGTCGGCATTTCCGCGGGTGCCACCTTTTTCCAAGATTTGCGTAAGCAGACGAACCTCCTCGCCCTCACCACGATCGTATGCGTCGTGGGTGCGCTCATCGCGCTCGCGGGAGGCCGCCTCCTCGGCCTGTCTTCGGGCTTGACCTCGGGCCTGTTTACGGGTGCTCTGACGGCCGCTCCCGCCCTCGACACGGCCACCCGCCTCACGGGAGATCCCAACGCGGCGGTCGGCTACGCCTTCGGCTATCCGGTGGGTGTCATCGGCGGCATCCTCATCGTCACGATCACCGTGACGAGGAAGTGGGTCGGCCCCAAGGACACGCCTTCCCTCGCGGGGGCGTCCCTGGAGGCCGTGAGTATTCATGTCTCCAAGCACATCAACACGCGCGACATCGACGCGTGGCGCGATCAGCGCGTGCGCCTGTCCTACCTGCGTCGTGACGGGCGCACCCGCGTCACCGCTCCCGGCGAGGACCTGTTGCCGGGCGACCATGTCGTCATGGTCGGCGATCCCGCGTCGATCAAAGAGACGGCGCCCCTCGTCGGCGAGATCCTCGACCACAACCTCGAGGACGACCGTTCCGACCTTGCTTTCGAGCGCATCGTCGTGTCCAACCCCGACGTCGCCGGCCGCAGCGTCTCCGAACTCAATGTCACCAAGCGCTTCGGTGCTGTTATCACGCGCGTGCGCCGTGGCGACCTGGACCTCCTGGCCCGCGACGACCTTGACCTGCAGCTCGGCGATCACGTCGCCGTCGTCGTTCCCACGGATGAGCTCGACGGCATCGCCGAGTGGCTCGGCGACTCCGAGCGCCGCGTCGCTGAGGTGGACGGCATGGCCTTCGGCATCGGCCTCGTCCTGGGCCTGCTGCTCGGCGTCGTCTCCTTCCCACTGCCCGGCGGCCAGGGTTTCCAGCTGGGAGCCGCCGCGGGCCCCCTGATCGTCGGCATGCTGCTCGGCGCCCTGCGCCGCACCGGCCCCCTCGTGTGGACCCTACCCGCCGCCGCGAACCTGACGATCCGACAGATCGGCCTCATGCTCTTCCTCGCCGCCCTGGGCCTCAACGCAGGCCCGCAGTTCGCGAGCCTGCTCGGCAGCCCCGAGGGCTGGCGCGCCGCCCTCCTCGCCGCCGTCATGGTCGTCGTCTGCTGCGTCATCCAGGCTCTCGGCGCGAAGTTCATCGGACTGTCCTCCGCGCGTGCCGCCGGCGGCATCGCGGGCTTCCTCGGCCAGCCTGCCGTCCTGCAGGCCGCCGAGGCCCGTGTCACCGACGAGCGTATCGAGGCCGCCTACGCGACTCTCTTCGCCTTCGCGATCATCGTTAAGATCCTGCTCCTGCCGGTCATCACCTCGTTCCTGTGAGCGCCGTAGACTAGGGCCATGGCTACCCCCGACTTCGTCCTCGAATTGCGCCGTCACGTCGGTCATGCGCCCCTGTGGATGCCCGGCACGACCGTCGTTATCCTGCGTCCTGCCCCGGACCGTGCGGCGATCGACTGGGAGCGCCCCCTCTCGCCCGAGGACGTCGAGATCCTGTGCGTGCGCCGCTCCGATAACGGCGCCTGGACACCCGTGACCGGCATCGTCGACCCGGGCGAGGAGCCCGCGGCCGCCGCGGCCCGCGAGGCCTTGGAGGAGGCCGATGTTCGCATCGAGGTTCGTCGCCTCCTCTCCGTCGAGGTCGTCGGCCCCGTCACCTACGACAACGGTGACGTCACCACCTACCTGGACGTGGCCTTCGCAGCTGAGTGGGTGAGTGGCGAGCCGAGGCCCGCCGACGGCGAAAACAGCGAGACCGCATTCTTCCGCGGCGACCAGCTTCCGCCCATGAACGACCGCTTCCGCCGCGCCGTCGCCAAGGCGCTGAGCGCCCGCCCCGACGCGGACTTTCTCACCGCCTGACGGCGCGTGACCCGCGGGCAGGCCCCGGCCTCGTCCCCGTCTGCGCGGAAAAGCTTGTGTTTGCGTCAAACCCCTTGCGGGACTGAAGTCCTAGTGGTGGAATGGGTGCATGGATACACCTAACGAGATCGTTTACACCGTCACCGCCGACTCCACTGGTGGTCGCGCCGGCACCTCCTCCGTCCCCGCGCTCGGCATCAGCCACGTCATGCGCATGCCCAAGGAACTGGGCGGCCCCGGCGACGGCCCCAACCCCGAAGCCCTCTTCGCCATGGGCTACGGCGCCTGCTTCCAGGGCGCCATGGGCCTGGCCGCCAAGGAACTGGGCATCGACACCAAGGACTCCGTCGTGCGCACCACGATCGGCCTTGGCCCCGAGGGCGACTCCTTCGCCCTCACCGCCGACATCGAGGTCTTCATCCCCGGCGTCGAGCTCGACCGCGCCCAGGCCCTCGTCGACCGCGCGCACCAGCTGTGCCCCTACTCCAAGGCCACGCGCGGCAACGTGCCCGTCACCGTCACCGCGGTCGCTGCTCTCTGAGCGCACCCGATAGACGAAAGAACCCCGGCCTCGTCCGTTTCACATGGACGAGGCCGGGGTTGCTCTATGCGCTCAGGCGTCAGGCGCCCCGGGCGTCAGGCGCCCTGCTGCGGGTGCCGCGCGCACGGCTTCACCCTTCGGGCTTGCCGCGCGCGGGCGTCCCGGGCGTCAGGCGCCCTGCCAGTACGCCGCAAGCACCCGGGCGAGGTCGAGGAGATCATCCACGTGGCTCATCTCGCGCGCCGAGTGCATCGACAACAGGCCCACGCCCACATCCACCGTCAGAATCCCCAGGCGGGTCGCCGTGATCGGGCCAATCGTCGTCCCGCACGGCATCGCGTTGTTGCCCACGAAGTTCTGCGAAGCGACACCCGCCGCCGCACACGCACGATTCCACAGGGCGATGCCCTCGCCATCCGTCGCGTAACGCTGCTTCGAGTTGATCTTGATGATCGGGCCGCGGCCCATCATCGGGCGGTTATCCGGATCGTGGTGCCCCGCGTAGTTCGGGTGCACCGAATGCGCCGCGTCCGCGCTCACGCACGACGAGGCCGCGAGCATCCGCTCGAAGCCGTCCTCGTCGCGGCCCAGAGCCTTCGCCGTGCGGCGCAGCACCGTCTCCAGGATCGGGCCGGCCGCACCCGTGCGCGACTCGGAGCCCACCTCCTCGTGATCGAAACACATGAACACCGTGACGTCGCCGCCCGCGGGCGTGCCCTGTGCGGCCAGGCGCTCCAGGGCCACCAGGCCCGGGTGCACGCTCGACAGGTTGTCCTGGCGCGAGGCCGCGATGAACTGGCCCTTGTCACCGAAGAAGCCCGGCCCCTGGCTGGGGGTGAGGATCAGGTCGAACGCCGCGACCTGCGAGGCGTCATCCAGGCCCGCCGTGCGCGCTACGTACTCCAGCACGTTGCCGTACGGGTTATCCACCGTCCACACCGGGTGCAGGTGCTTCTGCGGATCCAGCTTCAGACCGCCCGGATTCACGTCGCGATCCAGGTGGATCGCCAGCTGCGGGATGCGAGCGATCGGGCCCGTGCGGGCCAGGATGACCTCGCCACTATTCAGGACCAGGCGGCCCGCCAGCGTCAGCTCGCGATCCAGCCACGAGTTCCACATCATGCCGCCGTACACCTCGACGTCGATCTGGCCCCAGCCATCCGGCGTCGTCGACTGCACCGACGGCTTCACCGAGAAGGCCGGCGAATCCGTATGCGCGCCCACGATACGGAAGCCCGCGTCATCGGCAACCGTCTCGGGCACGAACCACGCGGCCACCGCGCCACCGCGCACCATCACGTGACCGCCCGGGGAGGCGTCCCACGCGCCCTTCTCGTCGATGCGCGTAAAGCCGGCGTCCACCAGGCGCTGCGCCACGACCTCGGCGGCGTGATAGGGGGAAGGAGAATCGAGGAGGAAATGCTGATAGTCCACCGCGTTCGCGTGGACCTCGTCCAGTTCAAGCTGTGCCATACCTCAATGGTAGAACGCCGCGCGTGGCGTGGCCTACGCTTAAGGCATGAGTGAGATCCCCGCATACACCCTGAACGACGGCCTGGACGTCCCCGCTATCGCGCTGGGCACCTACAACCTGCGCGGCTCCTCGGGTGTGTCCTCCATGGTGTCGGGCATCGATGTCGGCTACCGCATGCTAGACAGCGCCTTCAACTACGAGAACGAAGGTGCCCTCGGTGCCGCCGTGCGTCGCTGCGGCATCCCCCGCGAGGAACTGCGACTGGTCTCCAAACTCCCCGGGCGCCACCAGCGCTACGACGAGGCCGTCTACACCCTCGAAGAATCCCTCATGCGCGCCGGCCTGGACTACTGGGACATGTACCTGATCCACTGGCCCAACCCCAAGCGTGGCCTCTACGTCGAGGCCTTCCAAGCCCTGCTGGACGCCCGCGACCGCGGCCTCATTCGATCCGTCGGCGTCTGCAACTTCCTGCCCGAGCACCTTGAGCGCGTGCACGCCGAGACCGGCGAGTACCCGAGCGTCAACCAGATCGAGCTGCACCCCTACTTCCCGCAGGCCGCCGCGCTGGAATATCACGCGCAGGTCGGCGTGCTTACCGAATCGTGGAGTCCCCTGGGGCGCAAGTGGCGCATCGTCGAAGACCCCGCGATTGTCGCCTTGGCTGCCGAAGTGGGCGTGTCCCCGTCGCGCCTCATCCTGCGCTGGCACTACCAGCTCGGCACCATGCCCCTGCCCAAGTCCGGTAACCCTGAGCGCCAACGCGAGAACCTCGACATCTTCTCGTTCTCGCTGTCGCCTGAGCAGATGGCTGCGATCAGCGCGCTTGGCCGCCCCGACGGCCGCCAGGCCGACCAGAACCCGGAGTACTACGAGGAGTTCTGACTTTTTGGGTGTTGCTTGTGGCACCAC
>NZ_ALCB01000024.1:0-7392 GCF_000282935.1 Actinomyces sp. ICM39 | reverse complement strand
TTGCGGTCGGCCCCTCGGCTTATCCCATCAACACAGTGCAAGTTTTCCCAGAAGGCTCCTCGAAAAAGTCTCGTCGGCATGTCCCGGACCCTCATGGTCCGTGCCGTATTCCCTTGTGATGACATTCAGTGTAAACAGCGAACCTTGCGACAACGACAAGACAACCTGAAAAAACCCTGGGAATTTTGGCGCCTGCCTCCTTTGACAGACGTCAGGCCCGCACATCCCACATGTAGCAGGGTGTGCGGGCCTGGACGGTCAGTCTCAGGGGCGGCCTAGCTGATCAGCTGCCCCGTCTCGGAGAAGGTGTACCACGTCCAGAAGATACGCAGTCGACCCGTGGCCATCGCGCCGCTTCCGGTCTTCAGGTAGTACCAGGCACCGCCGTCCTTGAGCCACCCCGTCATCATCTTGCCGGTGGTGGGATTGAGGTAGTACCAGGTGTCGCCATCCTTGACCCATCCGGTCGCCATGACGCCCGTAGCCGGGTCCAGGTAGTACCAGGAGATCCCGTCGAGGACCCAGCCGCTCGCCTGCGCGCCCAATGCATTGTGGTAGTACCACGAGCCTTGCTCCCTCACCCATCCGGTGCGCATGTAGCCGCGCGCGTCGAAGCGGTACGTCGCTCCATCGATAGCAAGGGTCGCATCGGTGGGGTACGTGCCATCCTCGTAGCGGTACCACCAGCCGCGGCCATCCCACTTCCAGGTGCCGGCCTTGGGGGCGGGCGCGGGGGCGCTGACGTGGATGGTGGCGCTGACGGACACGCTCGGCTGCGTCGGGTCGGAGACGGTGATGGTCGCGTCGCCCGCGCCCACCGCGCGCACCTCGCCAGTCGCACTGACGGTGGCCACGGCCTCGTCCGAGGAGGACCAGACGACACCGGTCACGTTCGCGTCCGCGGGCTCGTGGGTGGCGCTCAGCGTGAGGGTCTCCCCCACACCGAGCGTGGCGGACTCGCGCGACAACGCGAGCGACGTCATGGGGATCGCCTTGAGGGCGACCGGCGCCGTTGCCTCGTTGACCGGCCAGTCCCACACGTGAAGGTAGATCGTCGACGGGTCACCGCCGATGCTCGTCAGGGCGTCTTTCAGCGGCACGTCGAAGTGGATGTGGACCAGACCGTCCTCGCTGCGCCCGGTCGGGTAGACCTCGGCGCCGCGCTCGACGACCTTGCCGTCCTCGGTAGCCGAGAAGCCGACACCGGCGATGGCCGAGGAGTCGGTGACGTCGAAGGACAGGACGCGGTCCTTGCCCTCGCCCGAAACCGTCACGTTGGAGATGACGGGAGCCTGCGTGTCCAGGATGACGCTGTAGCTGATGGACTGGGTCGCGGGCGACGGGCCGTAGGACGAGGCCTCGATCGTCAGCGTGTAGCGTCCGTCCGGCAGCTCGGTGCCGTCCGGCGCGTAGCCGTTGAACCACGGGTCGCAGCCCGGCGCGGAGTCCTCGACCGTGCGTGGCGAGCGCGTGTGCACGTCGTAGATGGACCGATCCGCGCGCCCGCACGTGAAGGAGCGGATCGTCTCCCCGGCCTCGTTCCTAAAGGTGTAGGTCAGCGAGGGAACGGAGCGCAGCAGCACCGTGCCCGGGGTGACGACGGTCCGGGCGTCCTCGTGCGTGGAGCGCGAGATAACGAGGAGGTCGGGATTGACCCCGTTGATCATCCGCTCGTCCTCGACGTCGAAGGGGCTCTGCTGGCCAAAGGGCAGGCGCCCATTCATGAACGTCGACCCGTATCCGCTGATGTGATTGTCCGGCGTGACCAGGTCGAAGATCGCAGGCGCACCCCAGGAGCCGTAGAAGCCCACGTAGGGGACGGTGAGGTTGGGAGCGCCGTCGGCGCTCGTGAAGGTGACGGCGCCGTCGATGAACGTACCCTTGGGCGTGCTCTCCGCAGCGTACGAGGCAAAGGCAGAGCGCGGGGTCACGGTGACGGTAACGGTTGCGGCACCCTTGGCGGGCACGGTCACCGAGTCGGAGGAGAAGGTCAGGTCGATGCCCTGTCCCGCCCAGTTCGTCGAGTGGTGCGTGAACAGCATGCTCTCGACCTTTTCGGACAGCGCCTGCCCGCCCAGCGTGTAGGTGTGGGCAGTGTCGGAGACGTTCGTCAGGGTCACCTGGAAGGTCCACCCGGAGGTTCCGTCACCCAAATCGGCCTTGGGACGCGAGGGATCCGCTGCCCCGACGACGCTCGGGTACACGGACGAGGTCGTGGCGCCCTGGGCGTCCACCAGACCTGCACCCACGCGGCGCGGCGAGTAGAAAGTGCCGTTATTCTGCTCCGCGTCCACGATCGGGCGCGCGGTGCCCATCAGGAGGTTCGTGACCACGGCGTTCTTCTCGGAGGCGGACAGGGCCGCAAACGCCGGATCGGTTGCCACGCGCTGACGCACGAGGGTAGCGACCGCGCCGGCCTGAGCCGAGGCCTCGGCCGTACCGGACAGTCGATCGTAGTAGTTGCCGGGGGTCGCGGACATGACCGCGCCGCCGGGGGCCGCGACCTCGGGCTTGAGCCGCAGGTCGGGGGTCACGCCCATGGAGGAGAAGTCGGAGGCGTGGACCCCCTCGGGCACGGTGAGGATCGTGGAGGGAGAGACGTTCACCTCGATCGATCCGCTCTCCGAGGCCTTGATGGCGTCGTAGAGGCGGTTGCGGTCCGAGGTCGTAATGGTCGCCATCGGCAGGTTGAACCATCGATCGACCGACCACTTGATGGGGGTCTCGCTGTCGTACCAGTGTCCGAGCAGAACGCCGGCGGGCTTGCTGGTCAGGGACTTGAGGGCCTTGATCTTGTGCTTGACCTCCACCGAGTTACCGCGTGAGTCGTTGCCTCCCAGCTCCTCAAGGAGGATCGTGCGCGACAGGTCCCCGTAGTCCGTTCCAAGGTGCTTGGTCAGGTCCTCGCTCGAGCCGTTGCCTGCGTAGACCACGCGGTACGTGCCCTCGGCGAGGGTGTCGAAGCCGGGGCCGTCTCCCTTGCTCATGCGTCCCAGGGGGCGGTACCCGATCAGGTGATCACCGAAGGTGAGGGCACCCATGATCTCCTGCTCGTTGACCGAGGCTACGGCGAGGGTTGAGGAGAAGGCTGCGGGGAAGCCGAGCGCACCGTTGTCAGGATCGTCCGCTCGACCGTAGCTCTCGACGTCACCGGCGGGCGCGTAGACGGTCGAGCCCTGCGCGCCGAGGGCCTCGTAGACGTGGGAGTAGAGGGCCTCTGCGTCGTCCGTGAATCCTTCGGTCTTGGAGAAGGAGACCGAGACGACGTCGGGCTTGAGGACCATCGCGTCGTCGAGCGCGGCCAGGAGGTTCACGTCGCTCGCCTGGTTGCCCGGATCGGTCGTCACCTTCGCGACGATCAGCTGGGCCT
This sequence comes from Actinomyces sp. ICM39, assembly GCF_000282935.1. Taxonomy (NCBI): domain Bacteria; kingdom Bacillati; phylum Actinomycetota; class Actinomycetes; order Actinomycetales; family Actinomycetaceae; genus Actinomyces; species Actinomyces sp. ICM39. The sequence continues at coordinate 4,022 of NZ_ALCB01000024.1, read as the reverse complement.
GGGGTGCTGCGCCCGAGAACTGTCCGCTGTTAGCCGCGGCGAGGGCTGCGACGTGCGTGCCCTGGTTGTTGGCGCTGCGGGCTCCGTCGCCTCCTTCCTCCGTGGCCAGCACGTCGGTGTCCCCATCACCGTAGTCGTAGGCAAAGGGGATCTTGGGGCTCACCCACACGCCACCCTTGCCGGCGCCCAGCTGCGAGGCGAGCGAGGCCACCGAGTCCTGCGTGAAGCGCAGCGACGCTGCATCCATGTCGCCGGCAAAAGCCTGGTGCGAGGTATCGATGCCACTGTCGATGAGCTCGATGACCTGGCCCTGGCCCTTCTGGGCGAGCGCATCGGCCCGCATCATCTGGGCCGCGGCACCGGTGGCAGCATCCGACTCGTCACCCCCTGCGACGGCGCGGTAGCCTCCCGAGATCTCATCATCGGTGGCGAACGTGTGGCTGCCGTCGAGGAAGGCACCCTTGACGCCGGACGTCGCCTTGATGACACCGAGCGTCGAGGCGGGCGCCTGGATCGCAAAGCCGTCAAAGGCGTGGTGGTAGTCGCGCACGTCGGAGATGGTCGCCCCCGGGAGAGCTGCGGCCACGGCCTCGCCGATGCGTTTCTTCATCTGCGCGTAGTACGCGGCATGGTCGGCCCCGGCGTCGCCCACCTCGAGCTGGACGATGATCGTCGCCGGGGAGTCGTTCGCTCCCTGCTGGGGCGACGAGGCCTGGGTGGCGTCGGCCTCGTCCGCGAAGGCCGCGGGCACGCCGATCGTGGTGAGCGCGAGGGCGCCGGCCGCTATGAGCGTCAGCGCTGAGCGTCGGTAGTGGAACATTGTCGGCTCGCTTTCTTCACACATAAAGTGTTGAGCTGCATGAGGATGAGTGATCGCGCGGCACATCCCTGTGGGGCGCGATAGGGCGGGCGGAGCGTATGCGGTGCCCGCGTCGCCTTGCGAGCGCGCCCGCTCCCCCGGCATGAGTCCGGGCGGGGCGGGCGCAACGCATGGGTAGTCCTTCGGGTCAGCGGGTCAGCGGATCAACGTGCCGTTGTCGGCGAATCGGTAGTACTTCCACACGATCCACAGACGTCCGGTCGCCATCTGGCCACTGCCGGGCTTGAGGTAGTACCAGGAGCCGTCCTCGTAGTGCCATCCGGTCTTCATCTTCCCGTTGGTGGGGATCAGGTAGTACCAGTGCGAACCGTCTTCGACCCATCCCGTGGCCATCTGGCCACTTCCGGGGGTCAGGTAGTACCAGGAGACGCCGTCAAGGACCCAGCCGGTGGCCTGAGCGCCGGACAGCGCGTGGTAGTACCAGGCGCCCTGCTCGAAGACCCAGCCGGTACGCATGTAGCCGTCCGCGTCGAAGCGGTAGACCTGGCCGTCGATGGTCTTGGCCGTGTTCGCGGGGTAGGTGCCGTCCGCGTAGCGGTACCACCAGCCGCGAGCGCCCCACGTCCACGCGCCCTGGGCGGGCGTCGTATCAGACGAGGCCTTGAGGGTCACGGTCGTCGAGGTGACGGCGTGGGGGTCCTGACGCACGTCGAGGCGCAGGACGACGTCGGCGCTGGTCGGGGTCCAGGTGTAGGAGGCGGTAGACGCACTCTCATCCGAGCTGCCCTGCATCGAGTCCCAGTCCTGGAGAACCGTTTCGGTACCATCCCCGCCGATCTGCACGACGCGCGTCTGGCGTCCGCCCAGGGTGCCGCCCTGCGCGGAGACGTTCACGGTCGTCGGAGTACCCACGGAGGTGGTGAGCGTGTATCCGGGTCCGGCCTCGGTGATTCCGTCGCCCGACACTGCGACCTGCAGGCGGGTGTACTCGAAGAGGTTTGCCGTGTTGTAGCCGGCTTCCTTCATGGCCGCCTCGGTGAGCGTCCAGGCCTTCGAGCCCCTGGGGGCGGCGACGTAAATCTCGGTGCCCGCCTTGAGGTCGTCGGCCATATCGGCGGCGAGCTTGATGTCCTGCACGGTCGAGGGCAGGACCAGGACGCGCGGCGTGTCGAACCAGAAGGTGAAGCTAGTCATCCCCTCACCGAAGTAGGCGCTGTCGGGGCGCCCGTTGGAGGCCTTGCCCTCGTAGTAGAACTCGCCGTTGTTACCGCCGCGCACGATGATGTGGCGCGGGGTGGGGGTTTCGCGCGGGGTCATCCACAGTTCCGTGACCTTCGAACCCAGCTCGATCGTGTCCAGACCGTTGTTGACGAGGCCGCGGGCGACCGTCACCGAGTCGGGGATGACAAGGTCGGTGAGGTTCGCGTCGCCGTCAAAGGCACCGTAGCCGATGGTCGTGAGCCCCTCGGGCAGGACGACGCGACGCAGAGACGTGTTGTGCGCGAAAGCGGTGTCGGCGATAGCGACCGTGCCGTCAGGAACCGTGAATTCGGAGGCCCCGTTCGTGGGCAGGTACAGGACCAGGGTGCGGCCCGCATCGCCCTTGCTGTACAGGACGCCGTCTTCCACGGTGTAGACCGAGTTGGCGGGGGCAACGCTCAGCGAGGCGAGGTTGCTCGCGTTCACGAATGCGGATTCACCAATGGAGGTGAGGCCGGAGCCCAGATGCACAGACCGGAGCGCAGCGTTCCCAGCGAACGCGCCCTTACCGATCGAGGTTACCGAGTCGGGCAACGACACAGAGACGAGAGCCGAACCGTCGAAGGCATAGTCGCCAACGTCGGTCAGGCGATTCAGGTCGGGGCGGAAATTCACCTCGGCGAGCGCCTTATCGTAGCGGAAGGCACTATCTGTGAGCACCTTCGTGCCGCCCAGGTCGACTCGCTGCAGCTTGGGCATGTACCAAAAGGCTGTGTCGTCCATGGACTCGAAGCCATCGGGCAGGGCCAGGGAGGTAATCTGCGAGCCCACGAACGCACCCCTGTTCACGTGGCGCAGGCTCGACGGCAAAGCCAGGGAGGTGATCTGCGCGGAGGAGAAAGCGCCCTCGTCGATGGTCGTGGTCCCCTCGGAAACCGTGTAGGCTCCGCCCTTATTCTTCGCCTGCGGGTAGGTCGCCAGGTGGGTCAGACCCTTCGTGTACAGGACCCCGTCAAGGCTCTGGTAGTTCTGGTTGGCCGCGTCAACTTCGATGCTCTCCAGGAGCGGAGTACGTGCGAATGCAGCGAAAAGACCGTCGGCCTGGACGTTCGGGCCAACGTGGACGGAGCGCAGTTTCCCCATGTCGCTGAAAGTCTCGAGGCCCGCCGTCTTGAGAGAGCGAGGCAGCGTGACGTGTTCGAGCGGGGTGTATGCGAAGACGCGTTCTCCAAGCGTCTCCAGCTGCGAGGGATGCGCATCGTCATCCTGGAAGGTGACCTGGGTCAGCGGCTGGCCCGAGAAGGCGTTGTCGTCGATCGCTCGCACGCTCGCGGGGATCCACAGACTCGTCAGCTGCGTGTCAGTGAAGGCATTCGTGCTGATCTCGGTCACGCCCTCGGGGATGCGAACATCCGTCGCAGTGCCCGTGTACGACACGAGCACGCCGTCGGCGTCGATGGTGAACCCATCGGCATTGGCTTGCAGCGGGGCGGCTGCGTTGACCCGACCGGCGGTGCCAGCGTCTGCCGCGAACGCGGCTGGCACGCTGACCACGGTCAGGGACAGGGCGCCGGCGAGCGCGAACGCCAGCACCGTTGACTTTCGATGGGACATCTGTGACCCCCTCTATTGACAGTTGGTAAGGGAAGGCTCCGTGTTGCGACCACGACCCCTCGTGTCAAACATATCCCTCAAGAGGGTTTTTAGGTACCCCCTGAGACACTCCTTCTCAGCATGCGTCGGTCGAACATTTGTGGTCTTTGCCCGTAGTACCATGCATCATTCCGAACCGACAGATAATACGAAGAGGTGACAATGCAGGCGTTTTCCGCCCGTATTTTCTAGGGTTGCATGACATCTTTCCACCGAATCTGACAAATCAACCAGCAGCCACGATTTGCGCCATATATGCCCCTACAAGCAAGCGCGTGGGAAGCCATAGCACGACGGTCCCGACCTAGTGGTCGAACAAAGGCCCGCGCCCCCGGGGATTCCCCCGGGG
>NZ_ALCB01000023.1:0-2924 GCF_000282935.1 Actinomyces sp. ICM39 | reverse complement strand
TTAGTGCCTTCACAGGCCTGTTCATGAGTGAGGTCAGGGTATTGATGAACTCATTGTCGCTGATCGTTGTCATAGTCTGTAGTGTCTCATGCTTTCCTGAGTCGTTTGTCGAGAACTTGAGGCTGGCTGGCCCAGAGGCCGGTGGTCTCGTCAGCGTGCGTGGTGTTAGTCGTTGGCTTAGGCCATGTATTTCTTGAGGAGGTCTTCGAGGTCGTATTCCATCGCGTAAGTGATGGGCACGGCATCGAAGGGGCTGCTTGAATAAAAGCAGACACTGGGATCCTCAATGCGGTGGTAGAACAAGGCGGGTGGCAACGGGGTCTTGTCGGCTACCCATGACGGGTGGAGTTGATCGATCTTACTAGGGAATCTCGGTACGTCGAAAGGCAGTGCCATGGCACGCATTGATCCCAGCTCCGTCGTTAATACGTAGGCAGCGACAGAATCAGAATCAGTCTGAAGATCAGCACTAGTCGACGGTTCTCTTTCCGACCATGAGAAGAACGTGGTTCCATCCTTGTCCCAGACAGTGAAATAGAGGGTGCCATCATTCGTAAAAGTCCAACCCCCGTTGAATTCACTTGTTCTTGTCAAAGAGTCGCACAAAAGGCGTTCGATGAGCTCAGTGTGCTGTTCCAACATGGTGGTGGTCCTTCCGCTGCGATCAGAGGATGCTTACATGGTTGCTATTGTTCTGGAGTTTCACGCCAGTGGGTGTGGATGTGGGTGAGCGGTCGAAGAGCGCGGCGTATTCGGCGCCCGACGGTTCGAGGACGAGGGAGAGCAGGTCCTCGCTTGATGTGCCCATCAGATATGACAACGAGAGCAGCGCAGTTGGCGAGACGTTTGTGTATGTTTTGGGAATGGGGGAGGCTTTGCTTATCAGGAAGTAGCTAATCGGCTCTACGAATTCGATGGAAAAGCTGGGGTGAACGTCGGTCACTGCTGGGACACTGAGGGGCGGGAGCTGGCGTGCTGCACGAATGTCGGCGGCGAAATGCATGATCGCGAACTTCTTGAAGATCTCCAAGGAGACCGAGCTAAAGCGTGCCCCGCCGAATGAGTACTTATCGACCTCGCCGTAGGCGTAGTACTCCTTGACCATGGTGAAAGCGTCGTAGATAAAGTCTTCACCCGGCTCGACGAGAATCAGGTCTTTCTCGATCCGGGTCGTGTGCCCGGAGAGTTCGCACAGGCGCGTGATGTATGCGGCGAGTTCCTCGTTCATGCGAGAGTTACTCCTCCTTGGGGCGCAGGATCGACTGTCTCGATTCTACAGCCGCGGTGAACCCAGGGAGGGGGTCGAGGCCTCGGCGATAGCCCGAGCGCATCGGAATGATCGGCATTTGGCGGATACCGTGGGATCGATAGTCGACGTGAGATCGAAAAACGGTGGGGAATTCTTCGAAATGGTGAATGCTGTGTGTGGGATGGGGCCCAAGAGATCCTGAGGCGTGTAGGACATGTCCGTGAGCGTGGCTATCCCGTCGCGTGCGAGCAGAGTGAGACACGTGGCGGCGAGTTCGAGGGATTGGGTTATGCAGAACGGGACCACGGTGTTTCGTTCACCCTCGAAGGCAATGACGATTCCCCTCTCAGCCTCGGTGAGAACGTAGCTGCTGTAGTCACGCCTGCTGGTGAAAACGATGCTGTCGCCGTTGTCTTCGATGAGCTCCGGGGGAAAGTGCTCGCCGAGGAGTGGGAGCGCGAGGCTTCGAAACTGTTCCCATAGCATGTGTTACTCCTGTCTGTCCGTGGGGCTAGGCGAAGGGGACGCGTGGCATGCCGAACAGGGCCTGGCAGGCTTCCTTGGTGCTTTCGATGTGTGCGATTTCGAGGAGACGCTCGGGCGAGTGGTTGAGGAACCACGTGAGTGTGGTAGCTTCGGGCGAGTTCTTGCCCGCGTAGATGCCGGTGGGCTCGTCGTTGTGGCGCAGCTCGACGGAGTAGTCGGTCGTGCCGGGACGGTGAGACCAATGCGGCGCGACAAGCAGATTTCGGAATCGGATTCCGAATCGTTCAAGGCCTAGGTGCCAGTGCAACAGATCGATGTTATCCATGACGAGCCACTGCTTAATCGGTGTTAGAGAGTTCGCCCAGATCTCGGTGCTAGGGCCACTGAGTCGTTCGCTGAACCCGCATACGTACTCCTCGCCCTCGCGCCACACGTGAAGCTGGATGAGAGGGTCATAGCTCGGGAAACGGATGTGGTCCTCGGTTTCTACATACAGCTCTCGGTTCAGCGAAGTCACGAGAGACTGGATGAATGTGTCTCGGGCAATTGATGTCGTCATAGCTGGGAGCGCCTCGCTGTTTCTCGGCTAGTCGGAAGTGCATTCGAAGTTGCGTGTCGCGAGGCTGAGGGCCTCGTCAGTGTAGTCGTTGGCCTAGGCCATGTATTTCTTCAGGAGGTCTTCGAGATCGTATTGCATCGCGTGAGTGAGGGGCACACCGTAGAATTCCGAGGAGCAGTAGAAGTGCAGGCGTGCATCGTCGGTGCGGTGGTAGCGCAAAGTCGGTGGCTGCTGGGTCTTATCGGCTGCCCATAATGGTGGGAGCTGATCGATCTTTGTGGGGAATCTCGGCACGTCGAAAGGAAGCGCCATGGCACGCTTCGCTCCCAGCTCCATCGTCAACAAGTAGGCCGTGACGGTGTCGCTATCTGTATACACGGAAGCAGCGGTGTCCGGTTGTCTCTCCGACCATGCAAAGAAGGTGTTCCCGTCCTCGTCCCAGACAGTGAAATAGAGGGCGCCATCATTCGTAAAAGACCAACCCTGGTTGAACTCCCGTGTCCTGGTCGATGAGCCACGCAGGAGGCGTTCGATGAGGTCGGTGTGCTGGTCGAGCATGGTGGCGGTCCTTCCTGGGTGTCGTCTAGCACCGTGGTTGAGAAGTTTACGCTTGTGGGTGTTGCAGGCAGT
>NZ_ALCB01000022.1:0-14516 GCF_000282935.1 Actinomyces sp. ICM39 | reverse complement strand
CTTCGCGGCCACGTCCAGAAGCAGCGTCGACTTGCCGACGCCGGGCTCGCCGGCCAGAAGGATCACCGCACCGGGGACGATGCCGCCGCCGAGCACGCGGTCCAGCTCGCCCACGCCCGTGGAGCGCGACGAGGCGCGTTCCCCGTCGACCTCTCCGATGGGCAGAGCGGGACGCCGCGGGGTGGTGGCCGCCGTCCGTGCACCCCCCGTCACCTCGCCCGCCTGGTCGACCGTGCCCCACGCCCCGCACTCGCGGCACTGGCCCACCCACTTGGGGGAGGTCCAGCCGCAGTCGGAGCAGCGGTAGGTGATCTTTTCTTTCGCCATGCACTCACCGTAACCCGACCCGCCCTCATCTGCGGTTCGCGCGCGCGAGGAAGCGGGCAGGTGTGGGTGCCCAGGGGGCTTCGCGCGCCGCTGTGAGAGGGGATGAGTGGGGGAGGCGGGACCCCGGCCCCAGCCTCGTTGAAGGACATTGCGCGTACAAATACGTCACTGTGGTCAGGTTCTCGTGCGCGCAGCATGCGCGGAAACATCGCGCGAATGAACCGTTGAGTGAGCGCGCTTATTCAGTACCTGTTGTTGTCTCGAGCGTTTATCCATAGGGTTGGTCGGTGTGTATCCTTGGAATGGCTCACCATGCCACCCGCGGATACAGATCCCGCCCCACAACAGTGCGCAGATGAAGACTGAGGAAGCCCCATGAACAAGGCGCGTCAATCGCGAAACACCTGGTCGAAGCGGATGCCCGCGATCGCCGTCCTCGTGGTGTCTGCGATGCTGTGCGTTCTCGCGGTGGTCTACCGCGGCGTCGAGGTCACGCAGGTCAGCGTCGATGACGGCGGTATCTGGGTGACGAACCAGGACCGCAAGCTCCTGGGCCACCTCAACTACGACTCGCTCATGCTCGATGGCACCGTGTCCGTCAAGTCCGCGTCCTTCGACATCGGTCAGGCTGGCGGCGACGTGACGCTGGGGGAGACGGTGACGCGCACGGTGTCGCCCGTCAAGCCCACCTCCTTCTCAATCGGCCAGGCTGTGACCCTGCCCGAGGGAGCCACCCAGGTGCAGGGCGGCTCCGTTCTGGCGGTCCTCGACCCGGCCGCCGGCCTCCTGTGGGTCGGTAACGCGGGTGAACCCGCCTCCATTTCGTTCGCAGCCGAAGACGCGGTCGCCAAGGACCTGAGCGACGGCGTCGTCACGGTGTCGCGCACGGGCACGGTGTTTGCCTACTCGGCCGGTTCCTCGTCGCTGGTCACCGTCGTCAAGGAAGGCCAGACGTGGCGCGCGAAGACGACCACTATCAAGGATTTCCAGCCCGCCGGCCCCCTGACGATCACGGCGGTCGGCGACAAGCCCGTCATCTACGACCAGTCCGGTAATACCCTCGTCCTGCCCGGTGGGAAACTCCGCAACCTCGTCGAGGAACACGTGACCGGCGCGGTCCTGCAGGACCCGGGCGACGAGGCCGCATCTGTGCTGCTCGCGACCGATTCGGAGCTCGTGGCCGTCTCCCTCAACGGCAAGTCCGTCGAGCGTCAGCCCGCCTCCGACGCGGGTACGAAGGGCAACCCGGCTGCCCCCGTCTTCCACAACGGCTGCTCCTACGGCGCGTGGGCCGGCTCGGGCGCGTTCGTGCGCACGTGCACGGACAAGTCGCGCAACCAGGCGCAGACTGTTCCGACGCTTGCCGAGGCCACCTCCGCCGTCTTCCGCACGAACCGCACGCGCATCGTCCTCAACGATGTCTCGACGGGCACGCTGTGGCTGCCGGACAAGAACATGGTCCTCGTCAACAACTGGGATCAGATTCCCACCGAGGAGCAGGAAGAAGAGGACACTCCGACCCCGGATCAGCGCGAGCAGGTCTCGGAGCCGGAACACAACGACAAGAACACGCCGCCAGAGGCCGTGGACGACGACTTCGGCATCCGCCCGGGTCGTTCGACGCTGCTGCCGGTCCTCGATAACGACTCGGATGACGACGGCGATGTGCTGACCGCGCGCGCCGTGACGAACCCGGAGTTCGGGACGGTCGTGCGCACGAGGGGCGGTCGCGCCCTGCAGATCACGGAGGTTCCCGAGAACCTGACGAGCGGGTCGACGTCCTTCACGTACGAGGCCTCGGACGGCCTCGCGGGCGCCACCGCGACCGTGCGCGTGACGATCCACCCGTGGACGCAGAACGAGGGGCCGCGCCAGGTCAAGCGCCCGGTCGTCAAGGTCGGTGCGAACGCTCAGGTGGAGTACAACCTGCTGTCGGATTGGATTGATCCGGACGGCGACCAGTTCTTCCTCAAGTCCGTGGTCGCTCCCGAGGGTATCGCCGCGCAGTTCACGGAGGACGGGACGGTGCAGATCCGCGACCTCGGTTCGGGCGCGGGTACGAAGGTGCTGAGCGTGACCCTGTCGGACGGACACGCCGAGACGACGGGCGAGCTGCAGGTGAGCGTCCAGGAGGCGGGTAACGTTCCGCCGGTGGCGCGCGCTGACTTCTACGTGGCCCGCGTGGGCGAGGCCCTGGCGATTGACCCGATTGCGAATGATACGGATCCGAACGGCGATGCGATTTCGCTCGTCGCGGCGGGAACGCCCCCGGCTGGCACGTCCGTGTCGGCGGATCTGTCACGAGGCATCCTGACGTTCACGGGCTCGGTGCCGGGTTCCTTCCAGTTCACGTACACGGTGTCGGACGGCCCGTCCACGACGGTGGGTGTCATCCGCGTGGACGTGGTCGATGACGACACGCATGCGCTCCCGATCGCCGAGGACGACCTGGCGGTGCTGCCCAGCGGTGGCGCGTCGCTGATCGCTCCGCTGGCCAATGACACGGACCCGTCGGGCGGCGTGCTCGTCGTCCAGTCGATTGACGTGCCCGCGAGCTCGGGTCTCGAGGTGACCCTCATTGAGCGTCACCTGCTGCGCATTACCGCGCCCGGCGGCCTCAGCGATGTCACCTCCTTTACGTACACGGTCTCCAACGGCGCGGGTTCCGCGACCGCTCAGGTGAGCGTCATCCCCACGGATGCGCAGAGCGAGGAGACTCCGCCCGAGGCCTCGCCGGACACCGCGAAGGTGCGCGCCGACGACATTGGTTCGGTGAGCGTCCTGAGCAACGATCGCTCGCCGATTGGCCTGTCGCTGAACCTGGATCCCGACGTCACGGTCCTGTCGGGTTCGGAGCTGGGAACGGTGTTCGTGACCGGTAACCAGGTGCGTCTGGCCGCCGGATCTGAGGCCGGGGTCGTCCGCGTGGCGTACACGGTCGTGGACTCGGTGGGTAACCGTGCGACGTCGACCGTCACCTTCGAGGTCGTGGCGGCCTCCGCCGCGAACAGCGCGCCCATTCCCAAGGCGCTGAGCGCCTGGGCCGTGCAGGGCCAGATGACGCGTATTCCCGTGCCGCTGACGGGCATCGACCCGGACGGCGACTCGGTGGCCCTCGTCGGTATCGATCAGCCGCCCGCCAAGGGCAGCGTCGTGCTGGGCACGGAGTGGCTGGAGTACACGCCTTCGGATGATGCGACCGGCACGGACACGTTCTCCTACATCGTCGAGGACCGCCTCGGCGTGCAGGGCCGTGCGCGCGTGCGCGTCGGCATTGCGCCGCCTGGATCGCAGAACCATAACCCGACCGCCGTCCCGGACTCGGTGACGGTGCGACCGGGCCGTGAGGTGAGCATTAACGTCCTGAGCAACGACCTGGATGCCGACGGCGACGCTCTCACCGTCGATACGGATCCGGCGACCGTGACGGTGTCGGATGAGTCGGCGACCGTGACGATGGCCGAGGATACGGTGACGGTCAAGGCCCCCGCCTCCAATGGCGTGTTCGTCGTCGCCTACCAGATTCAGGACGGCCGAGGAGGTCGCGCCCAGGGGCAGCTGACCGTGACGGTGGACGCTGAGGCGCCGCTGCGCGCACCGATCGCCCGCGACGACGTCGTGTCGGTCGCGGATCTGCCCTCCGACTCCAAGCCCGTGAGCGTTCCCGTGCTCGTCAACGACGAGGACCCGGACGGCACGACGGGTGCTCTGACGATCTCATCGGATGGATCGGGCGTGAGCGTGTCCGGCCAGAACCTGTCGATTAGCCCGGACGCGCGCCGTCGCCTCGTCGTCTACACGGTGACGGACCCCGATGGGCTCAAGGCGAGCGCCGTCGTGACGGTCCCGGGCACGGACCTGCTGGCTCCGCGCCTCGATATGACGCGCATCCCGGTGGCGATGCGTGCGGGGTCCGCCCTCACCCTCGACATCAACGACTACGTGCTCGTGCGCGACAACTCGCGTTCCCCGGTGATCACCGACTCGGCGACGGTCAAGGCCAGCGGCGGCATCGACTCGGCGACGCTGCAGGATTCCTCGCACATCGTGCTGACGGCGCCCGACACGGCCTCGGGCCGCGCCTCGGTGTCCTTCACGGTGCGTGACGGTTCTGTCGATGATGAGTCGGCCCTGTCCTCGACGCTGACGATCCCGATCACGATTCAGCCCGCGAGGAACCTGCCTCCGCGCCTAACCCCGACCCCGATCCTCGTGGGTCAGGGTGAGAACGTGAAGGTTGATCTCACCCAGATGGTGGACGACCCGGACGACCAGGCGAAGAGCTCCTTCGACTATCGTGTGGTGAAGGTCCCCGGCGGCATCGACGTGTCCCTGGACGGCTACACGCTGACCGTGTCGGGCAAGAAGGACCAGCCCAAGGGGCCGGTCGGCGCGATCACGGTGAGCGTGGACGACGGCTCGGGCGCGGTCAACGCCGACATTCCGGTGACGATTGTGAAGTCCTCCAAGCCCCTCGTGACGACGACGGACGCACGCATCAAGGTCAACGCGGGTCAGACGGCGACCGTGAACCTGTCGGAGTACACGACGAACCCGTTCCCGGATCCGCTCGTGGTCCTGGACGCGTCCGTGCACGTGGGTCAGGGCACCGCGGCGGGTGATGGCAACGTGCTGACGGTGACCCCCAAGGCGGGCTTCCACGGTGACATGATCGTCGTCTACCGCGTCATGGACGCGACGAACGACCCGGACCGCGTCGTGCAGGGCCGCGTCATCGTCAAGGTCCTGGACCGACCCGACCCGCCGCAGAAGGTGACCGCGACCGCGACCGGCCCGGGCAGTGCTTTCGTGAGCTTCCAGGAGCCCGCTGCCAACGGTGGGACCATTTCGGGGTACACGATCATCGACTCGGTGAGCGGGGAGTCCAAACGCACGACCAACCCGGGCATGGAAGTGACGGGCCTGCAAAACGGCGTCGAACACTCCTTCACGGTCATCGCCCACAACGAGGCCGGGGATTCGGACCCGTCGGCGCCCTCCGCGCCTGCGTATGTTGACGCGGTGCCCGATCAGATGGCCGCGCCCACGGTCGAGGGCACGGATGGTGGCCTGATCGTCTCGTGGGCGGACGCGACCACTAGGGGATCGGCGGTCCACACCTACACGGTCTTCGTCGCGCCGCAGGCGGGCGGTCAGCCGATCGCGCAGTCCGTGTCCGCTACGGCGGAGAACACCACGACCATTCGCGGCCTGCAGAACGGCGCCAGCTACTTGGTGTCCATCCAGGCGCAGAACAATGCGAAGTCCCCCTCGCCGGTGTCTAATTCGACGCAGGGTAGCCCGCACGGCCCGCCGTCCATTCTGGGCAATGTTTCCGCCTCCACGTCGGCTATGGCGCCCGACGCGTCGACTGCGACGGTCACGGTGTCCTGGACGCCCGGTCAGTCGAATGGAAGTGGCTGGGGCCGGGCGGAGGTCACGGTGAATAATAAGGAGCCAGTTACTGCCAAAGCGACTGATCTGTCCGTTAACGTTTCCGGCGTGCCGGCGGACACCGACGTGCCCGTGAAGGTGGTGCTGTACAACGCCGACGGCGACAAGTCGGATCCCGCGACCACGACGGTAAATGTCGCCACGGTCCCCGTTGAGATCGCGGCCCCGACCCTGTCTGGTATCGGAGAAGAAGGCAAGGTGCGCGTGGACGGTCTGGTGCGCGTTCCGGGCCGAGGCTTCGACGCGTCGCGCCTGACGCTGCGTTACGCGAGTTCGCCGGAAGCGTGTGCCACTGGGACGCAGGTCGAGAACGGTCAGACTCTGACGGTGACCGGTTGGGAGCAGCAGACGTTCTACTTCTGCCAGACGGGCGTGGGTGTGAGTAGCCCGAACGCGGCTTCCCCGCCGGTGGCGGCGGTCGGCCAGGCGACGGGTGTGCCGTCGAACGTGGACGTACGGCTCACAGATGTCAACTCGACGAGCGTGACGGTGCGGTGGGATCCGGTGGGTGCAAACCCGGCGGTGACCGAGATCCGCGTGTCGCTGGGCGGCGAAACAAAGACTATGACTCGTGACATGACCTCGGCGACGTTCTCGGATCTGGCGCAGGGAACTCGTTACCAGGCGACGGTCACCGCTGTGAACTCGCAGGGGTCCAGAACGATGACTAAGCACCCCGAGACCTTCACGAAGCTCGATGTGAGCGCGCAGTGGGTGGAGACCTGCAGCGGCGAGGAGCGCGGATTCTCCGCGGGCTCGTGCCACACGTTCTCGCTGAACGCTCCGGGTTGGTCGGGTTCGTCGAGTAACCACGTGTGCACGGTCCGTAACGAAAAGACGGGCGGTACGGAGACGGTGCACATCAAAGGTGCGGGCCCGTTCGAGACGCGTGCGATCACTCTCGCAGGCAGTGAGGATGAATTCAGGCAACGCGGCCCGTACCTGCTCGAATGTCATCCGGAGTAGTGAACACGTGAAGAAACTTCGTCGAATCATCAAGGCGGCGTGGCGCAATGCGCGCGCCCGCTTGGAGGCGGTTCCCGCCTTCGTGTGGCTGTCGCGTTGGCTGAGCGCACTGACGCCGGTGGGCTGGGCGGTGAGCATCGCTCTCGTCGCGGGCGCGGTGGCCGCGGTCTCCTTTGGCTGGATCGAGGGCTTCGTGGTGGCCGTCATGGGCCTGGTGGCCCTCGTGGTGGCGATCGCGTCGGTGGCGTCCCCGTCTCCGCTGGCGGTGTCGCTGCGTATGCAGAACGATCGCATCGTTGCCGGTCAGGTGGCGGTGGGCCGCGTGCGCGTCGTTAACGAGTCGGCTCGCCGCTCGGGGTCGACCCTCGTGGAGGTCACGATCGGACGAGGCAGTGGCGAGTTCCTGGTCCCCCCGATTAGCGGGAACGGGACGTGGAACGAGGCCTTCTCGGTGATGACGAAGCGTCGCGGCGTGATCAACGTGGGTCCGGCGCGCACGGTGCGTATGGATGGCTTGGGCCTGCTGCGCCGCGTGCGCCAGTGGGATGACCCGATCCTCGTGCACGTGCATCCTCCGACGGTGCGTTTTTCCTTTGACGCGACGGGCATGCAGATGGACGTCGAGGGCGTGGCCAGCGAGAAGCTGACGAGCTCGGACGTGTCCTTCCACGCCCTGCGAGACTACGAGCCGGGCGATGACCGTCGCGCGGTGCACTGGCCGTCGACGGCCCGCTACGGGCGCCTGATCGTGCGCCAGTTTGAGGAGACGCACCGCTCGCACCACATGGTGCTGCTGGATACGAGGATTGACTCGTGGGGGCGTCGCGCCTTCGAGACGGGTGTGTCCGTTGCGGCGTCGCTCGCGATTGCCGGCTCGGGCGAGGCGCGTACGGTGTCGATGCATACGGCGGATGAGTGGATTCCCACGGGCACGCCGATGGCGATGCTGGATGCTCTGTCGGAGATGGAGACGTCGACGCGCTCGGAGTTCGCGGGTGTCGTTCGGCGCTGCATCATGGAGCGCGGCGGGATTTCGGTTCTGTCGATCGTGGTGAGTGAGTCCGTGGATGACGAGGAGGCGGCTCGCCTGGCCAATATTGCGCCGGTCGACGTGACCGTGTCCGTCATTCGTGTGGCGCCGGGGCGCGCGAGGCGCCGCCGCAAGATTAGCCGAGGCGTCATCATTGACTGCCCGTCGCTGGAAGATCTGCCGATGCTGGTGTCGAGGGGGGTGTCTGCGTGAGCGCTCCCGTTCGTCCTGCGGCCCATCAGGCACCGCCGCGTCGTTCGCGTCGCTCGGAGGCTACCGAGACGACGATGGGCGGCTCGATGCGTCGCGCGGCCATGCCCGCGTGGTCGCTGCTGGTGCTGGGTGTCCTCTTCGTGGGCCCCATTGTCATGTTCGAGTCCGTCTTCGGCGGGGGAGAGGGCGCGATTGCCGCGGGCCTGGGTGTCCTTGTCGGTCTGCTCGTGTCCTGGGCGGCGTCGAGGTGGCGCTGGGACCTGCTGTCGATCGTGGCCTGCGTCGTGGCCGCTTACTTCCTGCTCGGCGGGCCCGCGGCCCTGCGTGAGACGACCCGCTGGGTCGTGGTGCCTACGTCCCGGACCCTCCAGACGCTTGTCATCGGCGCGGTCGAGGCCTGGAAGGACCTGCTGACGCTGACGCCTCCTGCTGGCTCCTATGTGGGGCCGGCGATGGTGCCGTGGATGGCGTGCCTCGTGTGTTCGGTCGCTGCGGGCGTCGTCACGGTGCGCTACGCGCGCCCGATGTGGGGCTCGGCGGCCCTCATCCTGTGCGGCGTGATTGCGATCGTGTGGGGCCCGACGAACCACACCCCGAACCTCATTCTCGTCATCGTCTGGTGGGTGGCCCTCATCGCCTGGTGGTCGTGGGCCTCGGCGATTGGCCGGGCGCGCTCGGGTGCTGACATCGTCATTGGCATGTCGGCATCGACGACGTCGGCGTCCACGACGATGGGTGGGTCCTCGCGTCAGATCGTGCACCTGTGGTGGCGCGTGGGTATGGCCTCGCTGATGGTTGGCGTCATGGTCGCGGCCGCGATTCCGGCAGCGTCCGTGCTGGGGCCCACGGCCTCGGACCGTGTCGTGGGGCGCGACGTTGTGGAGCCGCCCGTGGATGCGCGCGAGTACCCTTCGCCGCTGTCGAGCTACCGCCACTACAACAAGGACCTCGAGGATTCGTCCCTGATTCACGTGACCAACATGCCCAAGGAGGCGCGCGTGCGCCTGGGCGCGATGGACGTGTACGACGGGACGACCTTCGGCATGGGCGTGGCGAATGCGGATGGCACGGCGGGATACCGCCGCGTCGGTTCGACGATCCCGGGCCGCAACGCGAACGAGGCCGAGGTTGAGACGACTGTCTCGACGTCGCAGCTGCTGGGACCGTGGGTGCCCACGATCGGTCAGGTGCACGTCCTGGAGTTCGACCCGAGTGACCCTCTCGCAGCCGACCAGCAGAAGGGCCTGAACTACGACCTGTGGGCTGAGACCGCGCTGACGACGGGCCCCGCCGGGGAGATGGGCTACACGATGAGCCTGACGATGCCTCGTGACCGCGCGGACGCGGAGTTCGCCAGCGTTGAGGCCGCCCGCTACGCCGGGGGCGACACGAACGTCCCCAAGGACGTGGATACGCTCGCTGCCGAGCACACGCTGACCGCGCGTTCGGACCTGGAGAAGGCCCGCGCGATTGAAAGTTTCCTGCACACGGACGGCTACTACTCGAACGAGGACACGATTAACTCGCGTCCGGGTTCCTCCCAGGACCGTATCCAGCGCATGATTGGCGCGGACATGCTGGTGGGCGACGACGAGCAGTACGCGACCCTCATGGCGCTCATGCTGCACTCGCAGGGGATCAACGCCCGCGTCGTGATGGGCGCGTACCGCGAGGGAACGTCGGGCAACGTGGACCTGACGGGCGCGGACATGCACGCGTGGGTCGAGGTGGAGTTCCCCGGCGTCGGCTGGGCGACCTTCGACCCGACACCGCCGCGAGACCAGCAGCCCACGACGCAGGTCAACAAGCCGAAGTCCGTGCCTAAGCCGCAGGTTCTGCAGCCGCCGGAGCCCCCGGAGCAGCCGGTTGAGCTGCCTCCGGCTACCCGCGACCAGGCGACGGATCCGCACGATCCGAACGGCCTGCATATCCCGTGGATGGCGATCGGCACGGTGTCCCTGTCGCTGCTGGTGCTCCTCGGCCCGGTGCTGGTGGTGCTCCTGGCGAAGTCTCGCCGCCGCAAGGCTCGCCGCAAGGCGCAGGCCGCCGAAGCGGTGCGCGGCTCGTGGGATGAGCTGGTGGACACTGCGATCGACTCTGGACTGGTGGTGGAGCCGCACCTGACGCGCCAGGAGGTCGCGTGGGCGCTCGCCTCGCAGTGGGCCCCTGATACTTCTGAGGGCGACGAGGCATCGTCGCGCAAGTCCCGTAAGGCGCGCACGCGCTCGGCGGCCGACGTGCGCGTGCCCGGCTGGTCGCTGTTCTCCGGCGCGGTGCCCCGCGTCGTGACGGTCGCACGCCGAGCGGACGTCGCTGACTTCGCGGTGACAGGAGCACGCCCGCAGGACGCCGAGCAGGC
Source organism: Actinomyces sp. ICM39 (assembly GCF_000282935.1). NCBI lineage: Bacteria > Bacillati > Actinomycetota > Actinomycetes > Actinomycetales > Actinomycetaceae > Actinomyces > Actinomyces sp. ICM39. The sequence goes on along the minus strand of NZ_ALCB01000022.1, from coordinate 4,167 downwards.
GTGGAATGACGTGGATGAGCTGCGCCGCGAGTGGGCTTCGTCGGTGTCGGTATTCGCGCGGGTGCGCCACGCCCTGTCGCTGAAGTCGTTGCGTTGGCGCCGACGTGCACGCCGCCAGGCGGCAGCAGCTTCCGGTGAGGGGCGTCGTTCGATGATTGGGCGCGTCAGTGGCCGTGGGAAAGGGAAACGTTGATGGATAGCGACGCTCGCGTCGGAATGGTGCCGGCGATACCGGGATACCAGTGGATTCGCCCCCTGGGGGCGGGCGGTTTCGCGGACGTGTTCCTGTGCCGTCAGGAGCTGCCCAGCCGCGAGGTGGCCGTCAAGGTCGCCCGTCGGGACCGCGGGGCGGACGGTGAGGCCGGGATCGCCCGCGAGGCGGACGTCATGGCTCTCGTGTCGGGTCACCCGGCCGTCGCCCAGCTCTACGGTGCGGGGCGCACGTCGGACGGTCGCCCCTACCTGGTGATGGAGTATTGCCCGGTCGCGAATATCCTCGATCAGGTGCGTGCGAACCCGATGGCGACGGATCGCGCCCTGTCGATGGTGATCCGCATGTGTGGTGGTGCGGAGATGCTGCATCGCGCGGGCTACGTGCACCGCGACATCAAACCGAGCAACATCATGATCAACGCCTACGGGTCACCGGTGCTGACGGACTTTGGTGTGTCGGAGCCGGTGGGCGCTGATCCGCGCAGCGGCCGGGATGCGTTTTCGGTGATGTGGGCGCCCCCGGAGCAGATTGCGGGCACGGCGCGTGCTCACCCGACGCAGGACGTGTGGGCCCTGGGGGCGACCCTGTGGACGCTGCTGATGGGCCGTTCGCCCTTCGAGGTGGTCGACGGGGATAACTCTGTGAAGGCGGTCGCTCAGCGCGTGGCGCGCGGACGCGTGTCGCGCATTGACCGCCCGGGTGTGCCTGACGCGGTGACGGCGATCGTGCGCCGCGCGATGAGCCTGGATCCGGAGCAGCGTTTCGGTTCCGCGGCGGCGCTGGGCTATGCGCTGCAGACGATTGAGCGGGAGATGCACCGCCCGGTGACGGAGATGAAACTGAGTGTCGTCGCCTCCTCGAGCGCGCCCTCCTCGGCCCTGTCGTCGCCCTCGCCGGCTGCCCTGGATGCGGAGCGTACGCGCACGCGCCGCGGGAGCTTCGCCGATGGCGCCCATGCTTCGTTGGACGAGGCGTGGGCTGGGAACTCGACGACGAGCCGTACCGGGTTGGTCGAGGGTGAGTCGAAGCGCCCCAAGTGGGTGTTGCCCGTTCTCGCTGTCGTCATGGTGCTTGCGACGGCCGGTCTGGTTGTGGCGATGCTGACGGGCGGCGGACACAGTATCCATGTTGGTGGTGCCTCGGATCCGACTGCCGGACCGACGAGCGAGACGCCGGATGATGGCAGCGTGAACGACGCGGGAGGCGCGCCGCCCGCTGCCGTCGCGGAGGTCGTTGCGACCCCGAAGGGCACGGAGATCCTGTGGAGCTGGGATATCCCCCAGCAGGGTCAGAACAAGGTCGATCAGTTCGTCTTCAAGTACGTGCTGGAGCGTCCGGGCGAGGCCGTGGTCGCTGAGACCATGCGCCGCAACTCCCTGACGACGACGGCCGTGAGCGGCGAGAACTGCCTGACGGTCAGCGTCGTTGCAGAGGTGAGTGGACGCGAGTCCGCGCCGGTCACGCAGTGCGTGACGATGCCGTAGCCGCAGATCGGCGAGGCGAGAGGACACTGTCATGAGACACGAGAATGCTCGACTGTTGCGCCGTTGCACTGGCGCGGGGGTGGCTGCGGCGCTCGCGGTGGGTGCGTTGGCACTTCCCGCGACCCCTGCCTCAGCGGATTCGGCGATTACGGCGGGGGAGCAGCCCTTCTACTCCCACTATCGCCTGGATTCGATTCATTCGGCGGGGTATACGGGCGAGGGCATTACGATTGCGCTGATTGACGGCCCTGTCAACGCGGGCATCCCTGAGCTGCAGGGTGCGCACATCGAGTCCTACACGCCGTGCTCGGTGAGCTCGTTGGATGCGCACTGGGATCATGGGACGGTGATCGCGCAGATCCTGGTCTCCCCGCAGTTCGGGGTGGCCCCCGGTGCGCGGCTGAAGGCGTACACGGTGTCGTTCGCGGGTGACACGACGGGGCAGGATTGCGCGTTTCGTCAGCGGTCACGTGGGTATGCCGATCTGGCGTTCCTCATTGAGACCGCGCTGAACGATGGGGTAGCGGTCATCACGACCTCGTCGAGCTATCCGGAAAACAACTACGAGGGGATGCGGTGGGCTCTCGCCCGAGCCATCTCACAGCAGGTCCCGGTTGTGGCTTGTGCGGGCAACGATTCGACTCGGGATTCGACGGCGTGGTTACCCGCATGGAGTGGCGTCGTGGGTGTGGCTGCGATTGAGTCGAACGGGCACGCGTCCGACTACACGAATTGGGGGAATCCCATTTCGACCGCTGCCCTGGGGCGTCCGATCGCGCGGTCGAGCACGTCGATGGAGCGCGGCGAGTGGTGGGGCACGTCGTTTGCGACCCCTATCGTCGCTGGCTCTCTGGCGTTGTCGATGGAGCGGTGGCCGCGCGCGACGGGCAATCAGATCATGCAGGGGCTGGCGCGTACGGGCGTGGGCGGAAATGGCGGGCAGTGGAACCCGTACACGGGTTTCGGGGCGCTGGATACGTATGCGCTGCTGACAACGAACCCGAGGGACTTCCCGGACGAGAATCCATTTATGGATAAGGGGAATGAGTCGATTCCTACTCGCCAGGATGTGGCGGACTATTCCGATGGTGTGGTGGATCCTCGCCTGATCCAAAATGATCGTTCGTACACCTACCGGGGGTTGGATGAGCGTATGGCGCGTGGCGATCAGCATGATTATCCCGTTCACCTGGGGACCAGCCCGCGCTACCACAAGAAAGTGACCGGTAAGAAGAAGTAGCCGGTAGACGACGAGCCCCTGCAGCCCACGGTCGTGTGGGTGCAGGGGCTCTCGTCTTTCCGCTTCCGGGCGCTCGCGCCTCAGGCTGAACGAGGCCGGGGCTCGGGCACGGGGGAGTGGCTACTTTCGGTGGTAGGCGGGGCTGGTGCCGATGTGGGCCTTGAGGCCTTCTCTTGCAGTCGCGTTTTCGTTGACCCCGCGATAGACGTAGCTGTCATCGAAACTGACCTCCGAGAAGGGAACGATGCCGTCAATGTATTGCTGCACTTCGGCGGGGGTGGGGGTGGAGCCGCCGCCCTTGTCGGCCAGGGGGTTTTCGTCGGGGAACTGGGTGGGATCGGTCTTCATCATCCTACCCATGTTGAGAACGCCGTAGCCGGTGTACTGGTTCCACTCGTTGTTCAGGTTGAGCCCGCTGTGGGTGACCAGTTGCAGGATCTGGTTGGGGGTCGCCTCGGGCCAGCGCGAGCGCGCCAGGGCGATCTGCCCGGCCACGATCGGAGTCGCAAACGAGGTTCCCTGAGTGTCGGTGATGGTGCCGGTGTCGTAGTCGCGCGCCTTGATAGGCCCGCCCACGCCCGCGGCGACGACTCCCTGGCCCCACGAGGAATAGCTCGCAAACTCGCCGGTCGAATCGACCGCGGAGACGCCCACCGTGCCCGACCACCAGGCTAAGGAGAGATGGTTTTCGTCGCGTGCGTCGTTGCCGATGGGGCCCACGATGATGACGCCCTGCGCCATGGCACGAGCGATCGCCCACTTCAAGGGTGCCTGCTCGTGGTTATAATCCGATCTCGAGTAAGAGATCACCTGCGCGCCGTCGTTCATTGCCAGCTCAAAGGCGCCATAGGAAGAGCTCTTGAGTTTCTCGTCGTGCGAGCAACCCTCTTCGTCTTCGTCTGAAGGGGTTGAGTATGCGATGAGGGTGGCGTCGGGTGCCAGGCCGTAGTTTTTGGACACCAGGATGGAGGCGATGGCGGTCGCGTGGCTCTTGGACGCGTTGGTTGCTTCGTACTTGCAGGGTGTTTTGACGGTGATGTTGGCGCCAGCCAGTTCGGGGGCGCTGGTGTCGACGGGGCCGTCGACCATGGCGATGGTGACGCCTGTGCCGGTGTATCCCTTGGCTCGGGTGCTGTCGAGTTTGTAGTAGGAGAAGTAGTCCTGGGTGGTGATGGTGTCATCGGCCCTCGCGGGGGCCGGCGTCGCCGTGAGTGCGCCCGTGGCCAGGG
>NZ_ALCB01000021.1:0-11039 GCF_000282935.1 Actinomyces sp. ICM39 | reverse complement strand
GTGGGGCCACAAGCGCTGCCCAGAAAACAGACGGGACAACAAACGGGCACAACGACACCGCCACAAAACCGCTACCATTGTGTCCATGCACACAGAGTCGTACCTGCACCACGGTCACACCGTTTACGAGCACCGCCTGGACGTTCCGCTTGATCACCTGCGCCCCGCCGGCGAGGACAATCCGACGATCCAGGTTTTCGCGCGCGAGGTCGTGCGCAAGGGCCACGAGGACGCGCCCTACGCAGTGTTCTTGCAGGGCGGCCCAGGCTACCCGAGCCCGCGTTTCGGCACGTTTACCGGCGGGTGGATGAATCGTCTCCTTCAGGATTACCGCGTGGTGCTCCTCGATCAGCGAGGCACGGGCCAGTCGACCCGCATGGACGCCCAGGCGCTCTCCCACTTGGACACGGACGAGGAGAAGGCCGCGTACCTGCGCCACTTCCGCCAGGACCAGATCGTGTACGACGCGGAGGCGCTGCGCCGCGAGCTGTGCGGGGATGACCCGTGGACGACGCTCGGCCAGTCGTTCGGCGGCTTCATCACGACCTCGTACCTGTCGCTGGCTCCGCAGGGCCTGAAGGCCAGCCTGATCACGGGAGGCCTGCCCGGCCTCGCCCATGTGGACGACATCTACCGCCTGACGTATGAGCGCACGGCGGCGCGCAACCGCGCGTACTTCCAGCGCCACCCGGGCGATGAGCGCACGGTGCGCGAGCTGTGCGCGCACCTGGCGGACACGGAGGAGACGCTGCCGACGGGCGAGCGTCTCTCCCCCGCGCGCCTGCGCATGATCGGCATGATGCTGGGCGGCCAGGGCAACACGGATCAGCTGCACTACCTGCTCGAGGGCCCGTGGACGTCGGTGCGAGGCCAGCGGCGCCTGTCGTCGCAGTTCCTGGCGGCGATCGGTTCGCAGGTGGACGTCGCGCCGATCTACGCAGTGTTCCAGGAGTACATCTACGCGTGCGCGACGCCGGACCTGGTGGGCACGGCGACGGGCTGGGCGGCGGATCGCCTGGCCGAGGAGATCCCGGGCTTCGCGAAGGACGCGAACCCGCTGGACGAGAGTGAGCCGTTCTACCTGACGGGCGAGCACTTCATGCGCCGCGTGTTCGACGAGGATCCGGGCTTGGCGCCGCTGAAGGGCGTCGCGGAGATTCTCGCGTCGACGACGGAGGCGGCCCCCGTGTACCTGCCGGACGTGCTGGCCGAGAACACGGTGCCGGTGGCGGCGGCCGTGTACTACGACGACATGTTTGTGCCTCGCGAGCTCTCCCTGGACACGGGTGACCTGATCGGAGCCCGCCACTACATCACGAATGAGTACCAGCACGACGGATCTGCCTATTCGGGCGGAAAGGTCGTCTCTCACCTGCTTGACCTGCTCGCGGACTGATCCGCGCGCTCCCGATTGAAAGGACTGGCCATGGCCGCCTCATCTAGCTGTTCTTGTCCGTGCGTCGGCTCGGTGGACCCGACTCGGGTCGCGGGGTTCGCGGCGGGCGTGGGCGCGACCGTCGCGTGGTACGCCCTGCCCGATTACGTGCGCTCGCGTCCGTTGCGCGGTCTCGTGAAGGCGGGTCTGCTGGGGGTCCTCGGTTGGTCGATGGTGGCTCAGCTGCCGGAGGGCGCGGAGCTTCCGCCCTACGACGACGAGGACACGGATTGCTCGAAGGCGTCGCCCGTGGCGGGCGAGGATCCACTCGAGGGTGTCACCGAGGCGGACCCGGCGGAGCTGGCGGTTCTCGCGGGCGCGGCGCTGGGGTCGGCGATGATCACGGTCGGCGTGGAGCGCTGGCTGTTCCACCGCGGTGAGCGTCGCCGCGCGCAGGGCGCTCGTTTCGCTCATACGAGGCAGGGGCTGGCCCTGGGCGGTCTGGAGGCAGCCTTGACCGCGCTGACGTTCGGCGCGGGTGCCGTGCGCGAGAGGCGCTCGAAGGGCTGAGGCGCCGCTCGACGCCCGCTTTCAGCGTTCGCGCACGAAGATCATATGGCGGGCGACGAGGGCACCAATCCACCCGCAGAGCATGACGAGGATGGGCACGCCCAGAGCCGTCCACCACGAGGAGGCGGGGACGAAGTACCTCGCCACGCCAAATACCGCGGGGGTGAGCGAGAGAAGCGCGATCGAGGTCGTCGCTATCGTCGCACCGATGGGACGACGCTTGAACGCCAGGTTCACGACGTCGCGGCGCGTCTTGCCCTGACCGGCGGCGACCTTCGAGAGGTGTTTGCGCACCGCGGCGTCCATGGCGCGCAGGGGGAACAACGCGGTCCACACTAGCCCAACAATGAGGGCGACCTGACGACTACCGAAGGCATAGACGAGGCCGGCGATCGACCAGCCGATCAGATAGGCGATCGTGAGACCCATGCACAGGGTGAAGAGCGGTTTGAACACCAGCCAGTGGAGCTGGTTCTCGTAGCCCTTGACGGCGGGGTTCTGCTCGAGGAGGTCGCGGAAGAGGCGGCTGCTAGCATCGGCGTGGTCGTCCGCTTCGAGGAGAGCGATAGATTCACGAGCGGCGGCGTTTTCTGGTTCGAGGGCGAGGACGCGCTTGAATACGTCGAGCGCCGCTTTCTCGTCGTTCTTGGCGAGTACCCTGCCGAGGGTGTTGAGTACAAAGGAGTCTTCGGGATCGAGGCGCTCGCCTTCACGCGCCGCGTTCAGCGCCTCGTCCCATCGGCGGTTAAGGGCAAGAGCGCGGGCCTTCACGGCATGGGCAATACCGACGTCCGGAATCATCTCGACGAGGCGCGTTGCGTGTTCGAGCGCGCGAAGAGAATCCGGCTCGAGGGTGGACAACCAGTACAGCGACAGCACGTCATTGGGGGAGGCTTCGATGGCGCGCCTGGCACACGCGTACGCTTTATCCTTCTGATCGAGGAGCAGGTGGGCCTGGGCGAGGGTGCAGTTCACTCGCGCCGCGACCTCCAGATCCCCCTGGGGGATCCTCACGAGCTGTTCGATGGCCTGTTGGGGACGTTTGATATCGATCAAGAACTGGGCGTGCTCGATCCGCTTCCAGACGTCGTCGGTCGACATCTGTCCTCCTCACTGTTGGTGGCGAACAGCGAAGGGTGGGCGGCGCCTTCGCGCCGCCCACCTCCTCACATCAGGTTGTTCGCCTTCATGTACTCGGCGAGGTCGTCGTATTGGCCGTCTCGATTGCCGTATTCGACGATGTTGCGGGCGGTGATGAACCATGGGCCCGCGCTGGGCCGAATCTGCTCTAGTGCCCTGCGGAAGTCCTGCATGGTCACCATGCGCACGTTGCCGGAGCGCAAGGAGTCCATCATCGCGAATTCGACGGCGCTGTCGACCAGGTGTGCCAGGTCGGCACCGGTGAATCCATTGGTGCACTGGACGAGGTATCCCATGTCGATGCCTTCGACGGGGCGGGACTTGAGGTGGTGGTAGAGGACAGCCTGTCGGGCGGGGCCGTCGGGAGGCAGGACGGCGACGGATCGATCGAAGCGTCCGGGCCTGCGCAGCGCCGGATCCACATCCCACGGGGTGTTGGTCGCGGCGAGGACGAACACGCCTTCGTTATCCGATCCGATGCCGTCTAGTTCCATGAGGAGCTGGTTGGTGACCGGTCGCATGCTGGAATAGGTCGTGTTCGATCGCCGCATGCCGAGTGCATCGATTTCGTCGAGGAAGAGGACGACGGGTGCGTTGGCGCGCGCGGTCTCAAAAAGTTCGTGGAGGTTAGCTTCCGATTCACCGAAGTAGCGCGCCATGACGTCACTGATCCTGACGTTCATGAACGCGGCACCGACCTCGCCGGCGAGCGCGCGGGCGATGTAGGTCTTGCCGCATCCGGGAGGCCCGTAGAGCAGCAGGCCACCGCTGAGGCTCTTACCGTAGAGCTTGCGGATTTCCGGGTTGCGCAGGGGGGCCAGGAAGGCCATGGTGAGGCGGTCCTTGACGGACTGCATACCACCGACGTCGGCCAGCGTTGCCGTCACTGTCTCAACGTCCCACGCGTCGCCTTGGGGTTTGTCGTCGATTTCGACTTCACCGTCGGTTGCTCCCACCTTCACAAATGCCGGCGCGGGCCCGCCGACCTGCTTCTCGGCGTTTTTCCAGTCGAAGTTTTCCGGATCGGCGTCATCGGGGGAAGCGGGGTCATCCTGCCCATCTCCGGCCTCGCCTGTCGACGCGCTGGCCTCGTCGTTCCCTTCCTCGGCCGTCTGTGGGAAGGCCGCGGGATGAATAGTCACGATCGCGGGAATGTCTGCGTCGTCCGAGGCGGGGGCTGCGGGTGCAGACAGAGCGGGCTCCTCGGGCGCGGGGAGGGGGTCGGCCTCGTACGAGGCGGGAGCTGCAGTCTCAGGTTCAGCGACAGTCAGCCCGTTGACGGCCGGGGCCGAGGCCTCGGGCGCCTCGGGGGGCACCGGGACCTCACCGGCGAAGGCCGCCTCAGGCAACACCCGATCCTCGTCTGTTGCGGGCGCGGCGGGCCCGGCCTCGTCAGCGGCGGGCGCAGATGAAGCGGGAGCCTCGGGCACGCCGAGGGCGCTGCGCATCAGGGCGGCGACGCGCTCATTGTGGGGGTCGACGGCGAGGACGACGGCCAGATGGGAGACGGCTTCTGCGCCCCTCCCTTCGGCGATCAGGAGTTCAGCGAGATGCTCGCGTAGGGAGTGGTCCTCGGGTCGCTGTTCGATGATCGACACGAGGGAGTCGATAAGAGGATTCGTCATGTCCGCAAGCCTACCGGCTGGCAGGCTTATGGGTCCACACACTCGGGCGCGAAACGATCAGAGGGTTCGCGCGGTGATCCTGCGCAGCGCTTGGCATGAACGCCAGGAGTTGACGAGGCCCATCGCGAGGGGCAGGGAGACGAGGGCAGCCAGGAGGGCAGATTCGGTGGCGACTGCGATGCCTCCGACGGCGAGGAAACCAACGAACCAGGCGAGCTGCATACGCGCGCAGGCTGTCATGATCGCTCCGTCGCGCCGGGCGGCACGCAGGGCGGCGTGCGAGCTGGAGAAGATGACGAGGTCTTCGTTGCCGTCCCATTCCCGGTGCCACCGGCGCGCCACGACGATGAGGGCGGCGAGGAGCACGAGGAGGACCAGGCCTCCCCCCAGGATGATCGCGAGAGCCAGGGTGGCGAGCTTTTCGATGACGGGTTCAGACACGGATGAGAGCTCGACGATTGCAACGATCGTACTCACGGACACGATAAGGAGGACGGTGATGATATCAATGGCGATATTGATGCGCCCCTGTGTCTTTTGCCCTGAGCGCACGCGGTTATAGCGGCGCAGCTGATCGTTCCCCAGGCGGTAGGGCCTGGAGACTGCGGCGAATTCTAAGGGCTGATAGGTCACTCCCTCACAATAGCGCTGTCCGTTGATTATCCGCGCCTTACAAAGCAACTGTCAGGCGCGCAATGCGCCACTTTTTCAATGGTCAAGATATATGTATTGAGCACACAGTGAGAACGACTTTAAGCAACAGCGTAGATCAGCGCGTGAGCGCCATAAGCGTGAACAGAATGAGTCCTGCCAACACGATCATGCGAACGAAGTCCATGACCGAACTCCCCAGTTCCGGGAATCGCTTGCGCAGGCATCGAAACGTCAGGCGAACGCCGCGTGGCATGGACCGGTTGAACAGCGCGATCTGGAGGAACGCGTAAGCGTACCCGCTCAACGCGCAGGCCGCATACGCGAGGAAGAAGAACAGTGCCAACTCGTCCGTCATGAAGCGCAAGGTGAGCAGATACCCCAGTCCCGCGACAAAACCGCCAACAATCGCAAAGATCCACGCTTTGTCGAGCCCGAAGGTCACGCGCTTGAGCATCCTGCGGTAGGCCTCGGCGACGGCCGGTTCCATCTCAATGGAGTACGAGGAACGCCCCGCCCCCTTGAGCGGGTAGGCGAAGGAGTCGTAGGCGAACTTCGCCTCGGCCAGGTCCGGGGCGTTTACCTTGGCGCGACCGAAAGCCCACTGCGCACCGTTGGGTTCGACCGGCGCCCACAGTCGTCCGTAGGCCATGAGGAGCTCGACATCGTCGGGGAAGCCGTCGGTAGCGATCTCGGAGACGGGCAGTGCCTCCTCGTATCGCCCGAAGTCGACGAGGCAGAGGGTCAGTTCGCGCGCAATCTCGGAGGATTGGGGGTGCAGGCGCATGCCGGACGAGGCCGTGGCCGCGGCGTCCGCGACGAGGCCTTGGCGGCGCTGGGCACGCGCGATGAGAGCGAAGGGGTCCGCCATGTCGTCCCCGTATGAGCGTGCGCGCGTCGCATACTCCTCACACAGGGGGTACAGGCCGAGGCGGTCGGCGCAGGCGGCGGCCTGGATGTCGCGGCGGTAGCAGGCGTCCTCACCGACAACCTCCATGGATTCCAGCATGGCCAGGGCTGCGCGATCGTCGTTCTGAGCGAGGGCCTCATCAACGTCGGCGAAGGTGGGCGTCGTCATGGCGCATACGATACAGCCCCCACCCCCACCGAGGTGACCTCGTCCACGAGACACCGGCGAGCCCGTGGCTACTCCTGAAAAACCAGCTCAGACCTGGTGCAACACCAAGACACCGCATGGTCAGCGCCTCATCCCTCTGCAGATTGTCAAACAACCGGAGTAATCTAGCCACTAAGTGACGCGCAACACGCACGCCGCTCGATTGTTCCAACGGAGTGAAGCAATGCCCCCCCTTGCAGACACTTCTACGATTCCGGTATCGGCGGGAACCGTAGAGTTCGCCGAGTCCTTCACATGGGACTTCCCGGTTGACGTGGACGCAGTTCAGTCACTGAAGGACTGGTGCGACACACCAATGACGGCGCTCGACGACGCCGTCGTGGATGCAACGACAGCTCGCGGACAAGTCGAGCACCAGAGAGCCAGGCTGGTGGAGACCGTCGTCGAGCACCTGACCAATATGATTTCCGCGAGCGAGCACGCTGTGTCATGTTTCCGCTCGCTACATTCCGCCCTGGAGGATTATGCGGGCGCGATGCAGCCCGTCAGGACAGAGTTTCAGGCCATCATCACCGATGCCCTGGCGGCTGGACTGACGGTTTCTCAGGCGGGCACACAGGTCACCATCAGTCACCCGGCAGACGTTCCGGGCGGCGTTGGCGTCGTCTTCGCATCGCTGAGGGAGCGCTGTGGCATCAATCAGAGGAAGTTCGCCTACGCGGAATCACTATTCGGTGACGATCTCGCAGGCATCGATCCCACCGTCTGGGAGTCAACAATCTTCGCGGCGTTCAACAGATTCGTCGACACGTACGGATTCCCCACGGGGCTGAACGCAACGAGCCGCTATCCCAGTTGGGCAGACAGCGTACGCAATACCGTGGCAGACACGCTCGAGTCGGGCTACCTACAGGCGAAGGGTGCCAAGTACCAGGCGCCGGCCGGAATCAAGGACGCATCCCCCTGGAAGCAGATCACCGAGCGAGGGAACCTCAAGAACTGGAAGGTCCCGGGGGTGGACGCCGTCAAGGGCGGCAGCCGAACGATCAAGGCCGCCGACGCCCTGCGAACGGGCGGCAAGCTCGCGGGCCGCGCATGCGCGGTCCTCGACGGAGTCGTCAGCGCCTACGACAGCTACCAGTCGGACTCCTACCACCACCCGGAGATGGGACAGGGCGAGAAGGTAGCAAGGGCCGGTGTAATGGGCGCTGCCAGCGCGACAGGCGCATACTTCGGAGCCACCTACGGGGCACAACTTGGCGCAGCCATCGGCGCAGTCGGCGGCCCCGTCGGCATTCTCGCCGGAGGCGTTATCGGCGGCATTATTGGTGGACTTGCCGGAAGCAAACTCGGACAAACGGTAGGGAATATTGTCAACAACGGTATGCACTCACTCATCAACAGTGGAGGTTCACAGTCATGATTTTCTGGGAAGTCTGTGGCGCGATTTTCGGGCTCATGATTATCGGCGCCTGGTACATGGAGACCTATCTCGATACCACGTTCTCTAGCAATTCCCGCATCATCACCTCGCGGATGAGCAGCAGCGCGAGAAGCCAAGCAACAACACGCCCACTTGTTGGCCTTGGCTTCTTCATCTGCAGCCTCGGAAACACCAGCTATAAATTGGATTTCCATTACGTCATGACGGGGATCCTCACAGCCGTCGGCATACTCTGTTTTCTTATCGGCATCATCTACCATTTCTTTCCCTTACCAGTTCCCCGCTGGGCCGACGCTCGGTACCAGTACATGAAGCGCCACGGCATGCTGGACGAGAACGGTGATCCTTTACCGCAGTTCGAGGTGCCGGAAGATGCCGAGGAGCCCACTACCAACGATCAGACCGGGGACACACTATGAGCCTGTCATCCTATTGGCTCTTGCCTCCCCGATGGTCGTCGTGCCCGAAGGAGGACATTGCCTCGATCCTCAACCAGGCATTCGCGAACACTGACGACACACAGGATCAAACCACGGCCAACAATCCGGAACCAGATTCAACGTCCTCCGAAGGGGGCGTGATCGCCCTGGCTGTCGGCCCCACCGATGCCGACTACGCCTTCACCCCCACCATCCTGCTCCTTGCATCCCCCATCCCAGCGGATACCACACCCGAACAAGCCCTCACAGAATCAGCAGTTGCACTCTCCGATCAAGTCCCGGGTTTTCGGATGCTGGATGACTGTCCCTGGCCGACAACGCCAGAATCCGCACGGCTTCGCACGGGGATCTACATTCAGGGCAGGGTGCCGATCACTGCCTGCCAGTGGGCATGGATTCATTCCGACGGCACGAATGACTTCCTCCTCACGGCGACAGCGACTATGACAACCCCCGCTTTCAGCAACTTGAACGAAGACGTTCTCGCGATCATCATGAGCCTGGAGGTGCGCAATGCCTGACCGTCCTCACATCACAATTCCGGGCGACGTCACCTCGAGCTTCGCCACCTCCGAGGGACTCACCGGCGACGCGGCACATCTCGCGGATCTCATGAGCACGGCTCGCTCTCGAATGGTCATCGCCACCACGTCTCCGGACGCTTCCCAGTGCCGCCAGGCTCTCATCTGGATGCAGCCGGGCCCCTGCGTCGTCGCCCGGACTGCGACTACGCCCGACGGCGGCACTGAGACCCACATTTATCAGATCGATAACGAGGAAATCCCCCACGTCGCGGCTGCGATATCTCCCCTCACGCCAAACCCCGCCGTCTTCGACGGGCCTCCCGTCCTGCCGACGGCCATCGTGCACGCCGCACAGCAGGGCATGACCGAACAGACGGCCCAGCTCCTCGAGAACTATTCCTCCTACGGCCCCTCAGATTCCGCCTTCGCGCAGGCTCTCGTGGCCCAACGCTGGGCATACACCACCTGGATCCGAGAGGACTACACAGATGAGGATTCCTTCGTTCCAACAACCATCCTGTCGACCCTCATCACTCCAGCCGCCTCCTACAGGGTCGAGGCCCCATTAATCGCCCCCAGCACCGGACCTCACATCCCCATCCACCCCATCTACAACACGCAGTTGTGGGGCCTCATCACACACTTCTTCGCCCTGTCACCCGAGAGGAATCAGCCATGACATACGTCAACATCGAATGGAACTACAACGAAGTTCAGTCCATCATCTCTGCCCTCGACCGTGCCTCCACCTCCCTGAAGAAAGTGCCGACACCGAGCACTACGAACACAGGCAGCACCCACCATGCGACCCTGATGAAACACCTCACGACTCTTGACACAACCATCAGCCAGATGGCGTGGATCGCAAACGGCGTCGCCCTGGGCCTGGGCGCAGCGACAGAAGACTTTAAGTGCACAGACAACGCGGTAGCGGACGTCATGCGGGAGATCCAGCGCTACAACGACGCGTACACCCATAGGTATCCGGTCCGTCCCCCAATTGGGCACACACAGGCCGACACCTCGGCAACCCCACCGAGGTGACCTCGTCCACGAAACACGGGCCACCAGCATCGTCGGGAGCCAAGCACCCACTATCCTGGACCCTATACGCGAGGCCGCCCCGGCCTCGTCCGTCCGACACTGTACGTAGAGGAGCCCCCATGGCGACCGAGCCCGTGTTCGAGGCCATCAACTGGAACAAGATCCAAGACGACAAGGACCTTGAGGTCTGGGATCGCCTGACGGGCAACTTCTGGCTGCCTGAGAAGATTCCGCTCTCCAACGACCTGCCGAGCTGGAAGACCCTCACCAAGGACGAGCAGCTCATGACGAACCGCGTGTTCACGGGCCTGACCCTGCTGGACACGCTCCAGGGCACGGTCGGCGCAGTGTCGCTGATCCCGGACGCGCGCACCCCGCACGAGGAGGCCGTCTACACAAACATTGCGTTCATGGAGTCGGTGCACGCCAAGTCCTACTCGTCGATCTTCTCCACCCTGCTGTCCACGGAGGAAATCAACGAGTCCTTCCGCTGGTCGAACGAGAACGCGGCCCTGCAGAAGAAGGCCGAGATCGTCAAGTCCTACTACGACGGCAACGACCCGGAGAAGCGCAAGGTCGCCTCGACGATGCTCGAGTCCTTCCTGTTCTACTCGGGCTTCTACGCGCCCATGTACTGGAGCTCGCACGCCAAGCTCACGAACACGGCTGACCTGATCCGCCTCATCATCCGCGACGAGGCCGTCCACGGCTACTACATCGGCTACAAGTACCAGCTGGCCGTAAATGAGTCGAGCCAGGAGCGCCAGGATGACCTGCGCGACTACACCTACTCGCTGCTGTACGAGCTCTACGAGAACGAGGAGCAGTACACGGAGGACCTGTACGATCCGCTCGGCCTGACCGAGGACGTCAAGAAGTTCCTGCGTTACAACGCGAACAAGGCGCTCATGAACCTGGGTTACGAGGCCCTGTTCCCGGCCGACGCGACCGACGTGAACCCCGCGATCCTGGCGGCCCTGAGCCCCAACGCGGACGAGAACCACGACTTCTTCTCGGGTTCCGGCTCATCCTACGTGATGGGCGAGGTCGTGGACACCGAGGACGAGGACTGGGACTTCTGAGTTTCACGAGGCCGGGGCCGGGGCGCACGAGCGACGCGGCCTGACCGCCTCCCTCACCTCAAGACG
>NZ_ALCB01000020.1:0-1883 GCF_000282935.1 Actinomyces sp. ICM39 | reverse complement strand
TGCTTGGACTAGCTCGGCCATGCCCCGCCGCCCACCGGCACCGCGGCCAGGCCATGCAGCCCTCGCCGCCAAGCCTCGGGGTTCTGTCGTGGCCGGCAATCGGCCGGTCACTGCGCTGCTGAGCCCAGGCCTCGTCCCCCTTAAACTCCGAGGCCTTCGACGATCTCTGCGCCCGGGAGTGCAGCCAGGACCTCGCCCGTCACAAAGAGCTTCGATCGGCGCAGGCCCGAGCCGATGCAGCTCCATCCGACCGAGCACGCCGAGTCGATAAGGAGCCGCCATGAGCCGGGTACGCCCACCGGCGTGATGCCGCCGTACTCCATGCCCGACGCCTCGACCGCGCGTTCCTGCGGCCAGAAACTCGCCTTGCGCACGTCGAGGCGCTTCTTCACGACGTGGTTGACGTCTGCGTTCGTCGTCGCGCGCACGACGCACGCCGCGATCCGCTCTTCGCCGGCGCGCTTGCCGGCCACGAGAATGCAGTTCGATGACAGTGCCAGGTCCATGCCGAACTCGCGCGTCATGACCTCCGTGTCCGCGAGCTCCGGGTCGATCGCGACAACCAGCGCCGACGAGGCAGTGGCCACCCCGCGCTCGGCCAGCGCGGTCAGTGCGGCGGCGACGGGCGGGGCGAGCAGGTCGAGGTGGTCCAGTGCGGGTGCCGGCTCCAGTGAGCCGATGCCGGGAATGATGATGTCGCTCATGGTCTCAGGGTAGGTCTGCTCGCCGTGGGTTGGTGGTGCCAGGTCAGTCCTTAAGCCTGTGTAACGATCGTGGTGTGTGCGTTGCGCGTGGGGTGTTTGTGTGAGGCTGGCGAGTTGCGGTATTCGCAGCTGCGCGCGCGGGGCGAAAACGTGTATGCTGGGGGCCGGTCCTCCGCGTGACGGTATCATCCGAACCTCCCCAGGGCAGGAATGCAGCAAGGATAAGGGTGCGCTGCCGGGTGCGCGGAGGATCTTTGTATATGCTGCTCGATCTTGGTCGACTGCAGGACGCATTTCTTCGATGTGGTTCAGGCCATAGCTCTTGATTTTGCATCCTGGCGAAGAGCGTGTAAGCTTATACCCAGCCAAACGGCAAGCGCCCGTAGCTCAATGGATAGAGCATCTGATTACGGTTCAGAAGGTTGGGGGTTCGAGTCCCTCCGGGCGCGCAGCGGCCCCCCTCGGTGCGATCCACCGGTGGGGGTTCTGCATTTCTAGCAAGCACTCCTTCGGGAGTGCTTTTTTCATGCCCATCCGTCCGCGTCGCTACGCAGGGACGTTGTGTGTTGTCGTGGCCCAGATGGTGCATCGCAGGCGAGCCTTCGCGGGGGCGTGGAGGCGGATGGAGGCTGAAAGAAAAACCACCCCCGCTTCATGAGACATGGGGTGTCATGAAACTTTCATCGCCCCAGCACGCTCAAATTCCCCTATTTCTGCCGATTTTCGATGAGCAGGGGCGATTTTTCTTTCATGCGGCCTGTGAGAGTACGTTCTCGTGCAGTACTGGGGCGGTATTTCTTTCGCTCAGATCACTCGACGCGTCTTGTTGTGAAAGAGGAAGTGCCAGTGTCCGGACTTTGCGGCACCTTGGTGAAACCGACGACATCTTTGCTGGGGGTGTGGGTGGTGGTGGGGATCGGCTCTACTAATTCCGCAGGCAATTCGACTGGACGAAGATTCAACACAGCACGAAAACGTTGCAATTCCAACGTTGTGACTTCATGATTTGAAAGAGTCGCGAGGGAATTGCATGCGAAATTGGTGGTGGACCCCGTGATGAGGGGCATGAGGCGTGCGGGGTGCAGGTGAGGCCTGGCTGCGGTGCCCGTGGGCGGTGGCGGGGCCTGGCCGGGCTTCGAGACGACGCGCAGAACTAAACATCAGCGACCAGGCCCCACT